>NZ_JBQSVL010000010.1:0-68923 GCF_052376215.1 Psychrobacter sp. AOP7-B1-24 | reverse complement strand
AAAAAATAATCCTAGGGCGATACCTAAGACCATAGCAATTAGAATCTTGCCTGTCAGTCCCAAATTCTTCCACATAATTTATATCCTTTGTGTACGTAACTTTCAGTAGTGAACATGGTGCTCACGTCAATGTGATGATGACCGTTGCTATCAAAACCGCTTTGGCTACGTGTATCAAGTGCTTTGGCTTTTCGACTTGTTGTCAACTTTTTCGGAGGACAATATAAAAGAATTATAATGGGCACTGCAAGATTTATTTATCATTTTGTTCTCATTACATGACTTTTATCATAACCATGTACCCACATTATAGTCAGTATTTATTCTAAACAGTTTGTTTCGCATATGAAACAAAAAAATATAAATAAGTCTGTAGTGTGATTTTGCATATTAACGAATTGATGCTATAGACTGCTTTAAGGCTAGGCGATTCATATGTATTAGAACGTCGTTACTGTCATGGTATGACTAGGGCGTGTCCTCAATTCAATCGATAGCCATCTAAATGGGTTAAAAATGGCTAAATCTTGCCAAACGGCGTCAAATAGCTGACTAATATCTCGATATTATCTGCGCTATTTTCCTTGTTTGACTACAATTTATCTCATTTTTATTACCATTTTTAAAATGAGGACACACACTAAAAACTTTTCATTTGTTAATAAAATAAAAAAGCCAAACCACCGTTTGAGGGTAGCCTGGCTTTTGAGAATCAGTGTATTGCTAGTGTGTCGTTAAGGTCTTATTAGAAAGCTTAAAGTCGCACCGAGCATTCAGAATCGATTGCTAAATCTTATCAGTATCCTGCTGTACATTTTCTTGATGCGGCTGAGGTTTTTCGGGCATTTCAGATAGACCTTCGTCGGTAGTGTTTGACGATGCAGTATGGCGACTGTGATTATTACTCATACGCTCACTGAGATGTGATTCGGCATCACGATAGCGAGGGTCAAGGGCTTCTGTATCAGGATCTGATTCATTAAAATCTGTCTGCGTGCCTGTCTCTTCAGTCGTGTTTTGCTCACTGACCATTGCGACATCACCATCGTTCTCATAACCATGATTAGGATTGGCATCGCCGGTTTGTTCATCAGTATTTTGAGACGTATCAACGTTATCCTCTACAACCTCATTATCCGTTGCAACACCATGTTTGGCTTGCGCATTGTGTTTGAGCTGCGCATAGTCGGTCAGTTGCTGTACTGCATTGTCAAGAGTGTGAGGGTTAGAGCGTTCTTGCGCTTGTGATAAATGCTTATCAAACACATCGGTTAATAGTGAGTCAAAGCGGATAGCATTATACTGAATGAGAACTTCGGCTTCTTCTTCAGTGATGTCTTCGTTTTGACTGGCATAAACCACATGATCTTCAAACGTTAGCCCTTCAAAACTGTCTTTGTGCTCAGCCTTTTTAAACTTCTGCCATAGGGGCTCGATATGGATAAGCGTTTGATAAGCATGTTCCATACGCCCAGTCACATCGTCTTCTTCGGTATTGTAATAAACCATGGTTTTGAGATAGTCGCGGAACGGGTTGGTCTCAAAGTCATCCATAAAGGTATCACCCAATTGACGTTTAAGCTCATCACTCGGCGGCGTAAATATACGACCTGTTGGGAACGTCACAAAGCCAACCAACTTGGCGGCCATTCGATTTGGGAAGTTATCAAAGAAGGATAAAAATGCTTCTTGAATGGTGTATAAGCTGTTTTGTAGAGCAACTTCAGCATGTAAGCGTTCAGACTTCGATTTGCTACCATTCTCATAGAATTGCAAAATAGCCGTTGCGATAAACAAGTGACTATGAATATCCGCTAAGCGTCCAGAGAGCATCTCTTTACGCTTTAAATCACCTGCCAATAATCCCAATGCCATATCAGCAGTCAAGGCAAAGCCTGCACTTAGGCGATTGATATGCTTGTAATAAGGACGAGTAAAGCTGTCTACGAAGCTAGGGGCGTTACCGCTACCACCGACATAACCTGCGACAAATGCTTTTGCCCCGCGGTTAAAGGTATAACCTAGATGTTTGAAAAATAGAACATCAAACTCTTTTAATGCGTTGGACTTGTCTTCGCTTTGTAGTAATTGCAGCTCATCAAATAGATAAGGGTGACAGCGCATCGCACCTTGACCAAATATCATCAATGAGCGCGTCAAGATGTTTGCACCCTCAACGGTGATAGAGACTGGAATCGCTTGATAAGGGGTCGCTAAGAAATTACGTGGTCCCATCTGTACCGCACGACCACCGACCACATCCATACCATCATTGACCACGCTACGCATGGTTTCGGTAGCATAGTATTTTGCCATTGCCGTCATGACCGATGGCGTACCGCCTTGGTTTAGCCCGCAAGTGACGAGATGACGAAACGCTTCTAGCATATAGGTATTACTGGCCATACGGCTGGTGGCATCTTGTATGCCTTCGAACTTACCGATAGAAATCTTAAACTGCTCGCGCACTTTAGCAAACGCACCAACAGACAAATAGGTCATTTCACTGGCTGAGGTGGATAAAGCTGGCAAGGAAATACCACGACCAACACCTAAGCATTCCATCAGCATGCGCCAACCACGTCCAGCGTTTTCGACGCCACCGATGATATAATCTAACGGTATAAAGACGTCTTTACCATCGACTGTGCCATTCATAAATGGTGAGCCGATTGGATTATGACGTGGTCCTATAATAACGCCTTCGTGGCTCGCAGGGATTAGCGCACAAGTAATGCCGTAATCGGTTTTCTCAGAATTGCCAAGCAGTCCTTCTGGGTCATGCATTTTAAATGCTAAGCCGACAACGGTAGCGATAGGTGCTAAAGTAATCCAGCGTTTGGAGAAGTTCATACGTAAGCCAAGCACTTGCTGACCTTCATGGATACCGTAGCAAACCACACCAGTATCAGGAATCGCACCTGCATCGGAGCCCGCCTCAGGGCCTGTCAAACCAAAACAGGGTATCTCATCACCTTTGGCCAAACCTGGGAGCCAGCGTTGTTTTTGCTCGTCCGTACCATAGTGCATGAGTAGCTCACCAGGGCCGAGCGAGTTTGGTACCATGCAGGTCACAGCGGCAGTAGGGGAGCGAGAGGCTATCTTACTCATGATACGGCTTTGCGCATACGAGCTAAAATCCAATCCTCCGAACTCTTTTGGAATGATGAGACCTAAGAAGCCATTGGCTTTGATAAATTGCCACGCTTGTGGTGACAGCTCTTTGTCTTCATGCTGAATTTTCCATTCATCTAGCATGGTGCACAGCATTTCTACTTCGCCATCCATGAAGCTTTGTTCTTCTGCGGATAGCTCTGGATAAGGATATGTCGCAAAAGTGCCCCAATCAGGCGCACCCATAAATAGCTCTTTTTCCCACCAGCTGGTACCAGAGTCGAGGGCTTCACGCTCAGTATCACTCATGCTCGGCATCGCGCTGCCCAAGGCCTTATAAACTGGCTTGGTGACTAACGACTGGCGCAATGGTGTGATAAGTAACACTAAGCAGAGTAAAGCTATAGGGACACCTAAGATCAGCGACCATGGACTGAGCAAGGTGGTAGCGATTACGATAATGATAGCAACAACGCTGCCAGTGACACGTGATAAGGATAACAAAAAGATGGTCAAAACCATGGCTAATTGAATGATGATTGCTAAGATGAATAAGCCAATTACCATGACTGTCTCCTTTATAACGCTGAACTAAAAGCGTGAAATTATATGACTAGGAATGTTTTAAGCTAGATAGTTGTTATTTTTTCGGACGTTTAGCGGCCTTATCGTTAAGTGAATCTCGCCACCAATAATTGGTTTTGAATTCCAATTAGGAAAAGGCAAATAAAAGATAAAGCTAGCTACCAATATGAAACAGTTGTCGATGACTATCAACGGTTAAAATGCTACTCTGTGTCGATGATATGTATCAAGCGCCATAAAGTATATAGCTAGTAGGACCAACGACCAAATAAGTCAGATAAAGCTAACCAAAAGGCGCTAAGCAGCTTTCAGCATAGGATAGCGTCTCGTTACGTCCTACGATGATATGATCGATTAGTGATATATCTAACAGGTCGCAGGCTTTTTTTAACTCATAGGTAAGCAAGTTATCTGCCGTCGATGGTGTGGCATCGGTATGAGGATGATTGTGGGCAATGATAAGTTGGCTAGCCGCGTGGCTTAATGCGTGTCGCAGCACATGTTTGATACAAACGGAACAAGATGAAATGCCGCCTGTGAATAGTATCTCGAAGTTTAACAGATTGAGCGCATTATCTAGACAAAGCACCGCAAAAACCTCGCGGTGCTCACCACGTAATTGGGTGCTAATATAGTCTTTAACTGCTTGAGAGCGTCCTAGCGCCTGGCCTGTTTTTAGTTGACTGTCTAAATAACGCGTGCCCATCTCAAGCGAGGCCAATATCTGTGAGTATTTTGCAGGCCCAATGCCGTGACAAGCGAGGACGGTTTCTTGAGGCGCTGCCAATAGTTCGGCTAAGCTACCGAATTGCTCGATTAAGTGACGAGCCAATTCAATCGCTGACTGTGATTGGGTGCCAGTACGCAGAAATATCGCTAATATCTCCGCGTCAGACAAATGGGCAGCACCAAATTTTAATAGTTTTTCACGTGGTCGGTCATCTTCGTGCCAGTCTTTGATCGCCATTGTCACTCCTTGAAAATGGATTACTGCCGGATATATTTAGTAAATATCGAAATTCTTACCCAACTTATCTCATAATTGTTACTATAAGCGCAATTCTATCTTTCAACTTTTTTATTGTTGCCCTGCTTATGTCTAATATCGTGCTTGCTATCACTGGCGGTATCGCCGCTTATAAATCTGCCGTATTTGCCCGCTTATTGATTAAGGCAGGCTTTGATGTGCGCGTCATTATGACTACAGGCGCACAGGCTTTTATCACCCCACTGACACTGCAAGCGCTAACTGGTAATGAGGTGCACACCTCATTATTAGATGAGCATGCTGAAGCAGGCATGGGGCATATTGAGCTGGCGAAATGGGCTGATTTAATCGTTATCGCACCAGCTTCTGCCAATACGCTGGCACGTCTCGCTATGGGTATGGCAGATGATCTTCTGACGACGGTGTGCCTTGCGACGACGGCACCAGTTATCGTTGCACCTGCCATGAATCAGCAGATGTGGGCGCATCCAGCGGTCAACCTAAACGTGCAAACCTTGCGCGATATGAATTATCAGATTATTCAGCCCGCGAGTGGTGAGCAAGCATGCGGTGATGTGGGAGCAGGGCGTTTGCCTGAGCCTGAGCAGCTATTGGACGAGGTGTTGCTATTCAATGCGATGCAAACGACACCGCAACTGCTCGAAGGTAGGAGAGTCGTGATTACCGCAGGTCCGACAGTTGAGTCTATCGATCCTGTCAGATATCTGTCCAATCACTCGACAGGTAAAATGGGTTTTGCTTTGGCGCGTGCCTGTGTGGCTGCTGGCGCAGAAGTGATTTTAATCACGGGTGGCAAGGTATCACTATCGACGCCGCTGAACGTCACGCGTATAGATGTATTGTCAGCGAAAGAGATGTTGTTAGTAGCGCAGCAATGTGTGGACGGTACTCATGCGGCATTGTTATTTGAGCCATCTGATGATGCAGAGGAACATACTCATTCACACGACCATCATCACGGCGGTTGCGGTTGCGGAGATGAGCATGATGTTGCTGTCACTACCTCCGGTGATAGCGTGAGAATGGCAGATGTTTTTATTGCAACCGCTGCTGTCGCTGACTATCGTACCGAAGAAGCTGCACCACAAAAAATCAAAAAAACGCAAGACGTGATGACGCTCAATTTGGTTAAAAACCCTGACATTTTAGCAACGATTTCACTGGCGCATCCAGAGTTGTTTGTTGTTGGTTTTGCGGCAGAAACCCAAGATGTCGAGCACTATGCGCGTGGTAAGCTTGTTTCTAAAAATTTAGATCTGATTGCTTGCAACGATGTTTCGCGACCAGATATTGGTTTTGCTAGCGATGATAATGCCATGCAAGTGTTTTTCTCAGAGCATTATAAAAACGATAGCATCACGCTTGAAAAAGCGAGCAAGGATAAAATTGCTGAGCAATTGGCTAGCATTATTGGTGAGACGATATCTCAGCGTCACAATCGCTAGTGATATGGTCAAGCGACTATAGACAGGTGATAGAAATGTGTTGGTGTGAAGCTTGTTTGATTCGCTTTATTTTATTTTACGACTGTTTTTAAGATGAAAACACGCTCTCGTGTTATTGCTATATATAAAATAAAAAAGCTGAAGTGATATGACAGGTCTAATGGATGTAGCGGGTAACGATAGTACGCAGATGTTGTGGCTGATTGTGATATTTGCGATGGCATCATTGCTACATGGCATTAGTGGGTTAGGGGTGACGTTGGTGACCACCACGGCACTTGCTAGCATGTATCCGTTACCTCATGCCATTGTATTGGTCATCTTTCCCTCATTATTACTCAATGCGATGACCTGGCTAGCGGGTGGTGGTCGTACGATTTGGCAAAATTTTATCTATTATGGCAGACGGTATTGGCTGCTTGCTTTAACGAGTTTGCTTGGCAGTATCGTAGGCGCAAAGCTACTGCTATGGATAGATAGTGCTTATATTTTATTGCTATTAGCAGCGGTTATTGGGTTTTATGTCATCAGTAGTTTACTCGGCAAGCAAGTTCGTTTGCCAGATACTAAGCCTGTACTGATTATGGTTGGGTTTAGTGCGGGCGTTGTTGGCGGTGCGACCAATGCGATGTCGACCATCTTAATGATGTATTTGTTGTCTGCGAGCAATGATAAACATACCATCGCCAAAGTCGGTAATATGTGTTATTTCTTGGGTAAGATTGCCCAAATAATCGTGCTACGTGAGCCTATCATGGCTCTGAGCAGTGGTGAGTGGCAGCTGATTGCTGTGCTGAGTGTTTTGTCTGTCGCCACTTTATTAGTCGGAATTCGCTTACGTCGTTATTTACCGCAAGCACGTTTTCGTCAGCTTATTTTAGTGATTTTAACCGTACTTGGTATTCGTGTGGGTTGGCAGGGTATTGCTGCTTTTTTC
Source organism: Psychrobacter sp. AOP7-B1-24 (assembly GCF_052376215.1). Taxonomy (NCBI): domain Bacteria; kingdom Pseudomonadati; phylum Pseudomonadota; class Gammaproteobacteria; order Moraxellales; family Moraxellaceae; genus Psychrobacter; species Psychrobacter sp. AOP7-B1-24. The sequence continues at coordinate 61,833 of NZ_JBQSVL010000010.1, read as the reverse complement.
TAGCAACATGATCTAAAGCTGCCCAATATGAGCGATTGCGCAATTTTTATAAGTCAGCGCCTTTCCCAAAAAATATCTGCTGCGCCAAACGAAACGTATTGCAATGCGCCTCAACCACGTCTTCGATGTCTTCTGAATAACCACCACCCATCACGATAGCAACAGGAATGTTGGCGGCTTTTGCTTGGCTTAATACGTAATGATCACGTGCCTTGCAACCTTCTATAGTCAGTCCCAGCTTTCCTAATTTATCGGTCGCTAGTACATCCACCGCTGACTGATAAAATATCATATCTGGCGAAAACTCTGCTATTAATCGAGGTAAGGTTTCTTGCAATATCTGCAAATATTCTGCGTCACCTGCATCGTTATCAAGCTCAATATCCAGATCTGATACTTGCTTGCGAAAAGGGTAGTTTTTTGCGCCATGCATGCTAAATACAAACACGCGTGGTTCGTCTGCCATGATACTGGCATTACCATTACCTTGATGCACGTCCAAATCAACAATCAAAATCTTTTGTGCTTGCCCGCGATCTAATAATAGATTGCTCGCAATACAAGCATCATTAAAGACGCAAAACCCTTCGCCATGATCGGCAAACGCATGGTGCGTGCCACCGGCAACATTCATTGCCACGCCGTATTGCTGTGCATATAGCGCACATTCATAGGTTGCATGGGCGATATAACGTCCACGCTCGACCAGCTCAGGTGTCATCTCAAAGCCGATGGCGCGGGCTTCTTTACGTGGTAATGTCTGTGTCTTTAATTGATACCAATATTCAGGCGTGTGCGTGGTCAAAATCTCATCTTCACTTAAGCGTATCGGGGCAAAGAAATTATCGACAGTGATCGTACCTTCAGCTAGCAGTCGCTCAGGAATCATGGTGTATTTTTGCATAGGAAAACGGTGCTTTTCAGGCACTGAATAACGAAAAATATCAGAGTAGGCGATTTTCAGCATAATATTTAATGATTTATATATTGATGAGTGTTGTAAGGATAAAAAACTTACTCGTCATTGAGTGCCAGACCATCTTTAATATTCGGTTGCTCGTAGAATGCCTGTAGCATGGTTCGGATATGTGCCGTAACCCATGTACTATCGAGGGCATCATATACGATAGGTAGTAGCACCGTATTGAATTGTGCCATTGCTTGTTCATCAATATAGATGCCCGCCGCGACGCTCATCATGGTATCTGACTGGTGATTGTCATACCAAGTATCGATACTGGCGGTTACTAGCGTCTGCAAATAAGGTGATACTCGCAGGCGGTCATAGCTTTGTTGAATACTGGCTTCAATATGCTCGATGCTATTATTGTCAGGCTCATCACTCAGATAAGTTTGCAAATGGCTGACAGGTTCCTCTTTGATGCGAGCCCAGCCCGTGACTAATAAACGCGCGACTTCTTCGTTTGATAAATGCGCTTGTGCATTGGTCTCGGCTCGACGGGTCAAGTCTTTAATATTACGGTGTAAATAGGCTTGCAGCTTATCGTCAAGGTTTCTGTTTGTGGCCTTTTCAAAAGAGCTGCGGCCAAGTTTCATCAGTTTGCCAACGCCGCCTGCTTTGTCTAGCGTACCTTCCATAAAGTCATTGATAGCGTGATATAACGTTTGGGTGAGCAGGTCTGCAAAAGTCTCATTACCAATCAGCGTATGAATCAGTGCATTACGCTGTTGCTCATGACTCGCCACATAGTTAGCCAGCGTTTCCACTTGCATGTCATCTACCAGCTCAGACAATGGTACGTTATCATTGATTGGATGGTAGATGACGGTATGTAAGATATCACGAATGTCTTTGCGCATCACATCACTCATCGGATGATTGAGTAACCAGTCATTTATTAACTGTTGCAAACTATCACGGCTGATATATTTACTAAGCGGTTGCTCGCCAAACCATTGCCATGCCTCCATGCTTAGTGGCTCAGCTTGCTGACGTAGCCATTGCTGCATGAAATTGACTTGTGCATCAACTAAGCTATTGATGGTCAAGGTTGACGTGGCTGTTTCTGAGTCTGTATTTTGGTTATCTTTTGAAGTCTGCATAGGTTTTGAGGCCATAATAATCGACAATTTGTTATACTGCGTGTTTGTGGTAAGCATAAAGTATTATGCCATGAACATCGTATTTGTTTGTGATGAATATTGAATATTGATTGCTGCTTGATAAATAACGAGAGGTTTTGATGACAGCTTTGGATACACCGTTACTCGCGCTTGATGAGCTGACTGTCCAGCGTGGTGAAATACCTTTATGTGAAGGTGTCTCCCTCAATTTATCTGCTGGTAGTATCTGTCATTTGGTTGGTGCAAATGGTACCGGAAAGACCACCTTACTGATGCAATTGGCTGGTTTGCTGCCAGTGCTGACTGGCGAGGTCGTTTATCAAGGAGCTGTCACTCTGCCCATTCAGCCTCTGTATGTTTCGCACCAATTGGGTATTCATCCGAATCTTACCGTAGCACAAAACCTAAATTTTTTACTGAATTTATATGGTATCACACCAAGCACAGCTGATATTGATGATGCGCTCGCTTGGGTAGGGTTACAGGGATTTGAGACGATTAGCTCAAGCCATTTGTCTGCAGGCCAAACTCGCCGTATCACTTTGGCCAGACTTTATATATTGACGCCTGATGTGACACCGCTCTGGTTGCTTGATGAACCGTTCACCGCCCTTGATGTCGAGATGGTGGCGCGAATGGAAGACAGGCTACGCGAGTTTACCGATGCTGGTGGTTCGATACTAATGACCAGCCATCAGACCGTTGGTGTTGCCAATCAAGTGCTCGATTTGTCAGAGTTTATGGTTTAGCCAAGACAATGTAAGTTTGCTACTTCGTCAACCTCGCTATATTGAGTTGACTGTTTAACTGCCAAATAAACGCGATATATGTAAGTGAAAGGACGGATAATGACAGACAGTCCAATGCAAAACAGTCAAATGCAAAATAGTGCAGGAAAAGTAGCAATCAACCGCTCAAATGTTAGCGTAGCGACTGCCCGTGGTATAGGTTTTATGCAGCTATGGCGCCGAGAGTGGCAAGTGAAGCAGCAAGGAGCTGTACAGTGGCTGTACCCTTTGGTGCTGTTCTTAGTGATAATTACCTTGTTTCCGCTAGCGGTAGGTAGTGAGCCTGCACTGTTGCAACGTCTTGGCGTGTCAGCGGTTTGGATTGCGGCATTGTTATCGTTGGTCATGGGTGTCGATGGTTTGTTTAAGCCTGCCCTTGATAATGGCACATTGGCGCAATTGGTTGTTGCCAAGGCATCACTGCCATTATGGGTGCTGATTCGCCTGATTATCCATTGGATATTTAGCAGTGGTATTGTGGCTGCATTAAGCTTGCTTGCCGTGCCTTTATTTCAGCTCAGTTGGTTTGAAGCGTGGATACTAATGGCTTCTATTGTGACTGGTAGTCCGATGCTATTAATGTTATCAGCAGTGGCCAGCAGTTTGACGCTGTCACTGAAGAATGGTGCGGTGCTTGTGCCCTTGATTGCCTTACCAATGCAGTTGCCTGTATTGATTTTTGCGACGGGTGCGGTTGATTTATTTGCTTCTGGTCTTAATGGTTTGCCTATTTTGGCTTTACTATTGGCTGGTAGTATTATCTCTGTGTTGGTGATGCCATGGGTGATTTCGGTGACCTTAAAAATGTCGTGGCTTAATTAAAAAATGTAAAGATTATTCCGTAGAAATACTTATAAAAACCTTTATATTAACAGCATGTTGAAAACTGGCAATTTTGCTATAATAGCCACTTCGATATAGTTGAGTTCACGTCATTTCGATATAAGGCAACCGAGTGAAAGCGATACATTACATTGGTATGTATGGTTAGCGAGGATGACGATGTAGCGGATTTATATGGATTTAACTATACATACATAATTACTTGTAGATTCTACCCAGTGTTTAACGCCGGCAGGTTAAACGATTATAGTGCCCATAGTGCGCTGTATCGATTATAACCAAAGAGCTGCGCAAATAGGTTTATCCCCATGCCCAACCTGAATAACGTCTCATCTCCTAGTCTGTGGCAGCGCATTTGGCAAGGCTTTTTGACCACTGTGGGTACCAAGCAATTTTTTCGTATCTTTGCACCTTGGGTCAAGTGGCTCGCGATATTGGCTGGTATCTTCTTGCTGATAGGCAGTGTTTGGGGTCTTGCTTTTGCACCACCTGATTATCTACAAGGTAACAGCTACCGCATTATTTTTATTCATGTACCTGCTGCGAGTATTGCTATTTCTATCTATTTTGCGCTCGCTATATTAGGGGCAATCTATTTAGTCTGGAAAATTAAAACTGCCAGTTTAGTTGCGCAAGCGCTCGCACCGATAGGTTTCTTGTTATGTATTATTAGCCTGATCACTGGTTCGGTTTGGGCAAAACCAACGTGGGGCACTTACTGGGTTTGGGATGCACGTTTGACATCTATGCTCATTTTGGCCTTTTTATACGCGGGTGTCATGGCACTGTTTGCGGCTTTTGAACACACTGCCAATCGTGGCAAGGCCGCTGCTATTTTATCTATTGTAGGCGCAGTAAACTTACCTATTATCAAATACTCGGTACAGTGGTGGAATACGTTACACCAAGGCTCGACGTTTAGTTTGACCTCTGCGCCAAAAATGTCAGCTGATATGTGGATGCCGCTATTATTGATGGTTATTGGCAGCTATTTATTGGTGGCAGCGTTAGCTATTTATCGTACCAACACGCTTATATTGTATCGTGACCAAGGTAAAGCTTGGGTAAAAGAACACATCCGTGGTCAACAAAAATAACCGCTAGGGAAATATTATGCAGCCTTATTTTTATAGCTTCTCTGAGTTTATCGCCATGGGTAAGCATGGTGCATTTGTTTGGTCGTGCTGGGCTATTACGGTTGGAGCCATGCTGGTGTTTGTTCTTTATAGCCGTAGGCAGAGACAAGCGCTTATCAAGCAGTTAACGATTCAGCAAGCGCGTCAGGCGCAGCGTAGTGTTAATAAAACGACATCTGTGACCAACAAGCACTCTCATTAGAAAAACCATCCAATATCATGGCGTTAGCGTACAAATTAGCAACCTATTATGTATAAATGTGTGACCTTATAGCTCGCTATAAAGCTGATTGATTTGTGCGAAAAATGCTACTATATAGGCAATAGAAACGTACGATTAGAAAGATGTTTTTATAAACTATTTGCTAATAGTAGGTTCTTTAATATTTTCTGTTTTATAGATGGACGTAGGATTGATTAATGTCTGTAAAACAGTGGTTCATCAATGAGGTAGTGGTATGAATGCAGTTCGTCGCAAAAAACTAATGTGGGTGATGTTTACGCTTGCAGGAGCCGCAGTCGCTGTCGTGCTGGTTCTATATGCTATTGGACAACAGACCGATTATTATTTTGATGCTACTGCCATTGCAAAGGGTGAAGCGCCACAAGATAAGCGGATTCGTGCAGGCGGTATGGTGGTCGCGGGTAGTGTTCAGCGGGCACAAGATAATCCATTGAATGTTGAGTTTGCTATTACTGATTTTCAATCGACGGTGCCAGTCACGTATCAAGGTATCTTACCAGACTTATTTGCTGAAAATTCAGGGGTCGTGGCTACTGGAAAAATGCAGGGCGATACTTTTGTGGCGGGTGAAGTATTGGCTAAGCATGATGAGAACTATATGCCACCAGAAGTTGCCAAATCAATGAAAGAAAACAACCGTAGCGGTGCCGCACCTTCTTCTGAGCAATACAATCCTGCTGAAAAGGTTCATGAGACCAGTACATTACAGCAATAACGATTATTATGGTTAAGACTATTTTAGTAGAAATAAAAAAGCCACCGATTGTATCGGTGGCTTTTTTGATGGAACATTTTTTTTGAGTTTTTGACATACAGTCAATGGACTATTAAGCAATCAACTGTTAGGCAGTGAACTATAGTCAAAGTATTTTTAAAACGCTACAGTGCTGCTGGGATAAATTTTTCGCAGCCTCTGTGAATACAGCAAGCAAGTACAATTTGTACCAGTAGCACTATAATACAATCGTATCGGTTTTATGTTTCTTTGACTATATTAGTCATCCCATACAGGGCTATAATCAGGGTGTTCAATTTTACGACTATCGCTACGAGCTAGGCTAGCAATCTTATCCAGTTCTTCTCCATTCAATTGCACGTCGATAGCATCCAAGTTACCTTGCAGATGATCAGGGTTTGAGGTCTTTGGAATGGCAACACGGTGTTTGTCCGATAGAATCCAAGCCAATGATATCTGTGCTGGCGTTACATTATGTTTATTAGCAATCTCTTTGATAATATCATTATCAAACACATCACCACGCGCGAGCGGTGAATAAGCTTCTAGTAAAATGTGGTGATTGTTCAAAAAAGTCTGCAGCGTTTTTTGTTTGATGAACGGGTGAAACTCAACCTGATTAACCACAATAGGTACATCAGCATACTTTTTAGCTTCAATAATATTGGCAATATTAAAATTAGACACACCGATATGGCGCGTCAGACCTTGCTTTTGTAACTCGCACAATGCAGGAATGGTTTCAGATAATGGTACGCGGTCATCAGGCCAGTGTAGTAATAGTAAATCAACGTAATCAGTGTCTAAGTCTTCCAAAGAGCGTTTGGCTGCTGCGATTAGTTTCTCTGGCTGGAATTTCATATCATCAGGAAATATTTTTGTGGTCAAGAAGAACTTATCGCGAGCCACCCCTGATTGTTTGATGCCTTGACCGACTTCTTTTTCATTGCCATAAGCTTGGGCTGTGTCGATATGTTCGTAACCCATTTCTAGTGCTTTTTTGACGACATCAATGCAGTCTTGTCCAGTTGACTGCCATGTACCGAGACCGAGTACAGGAATGTTTGCTTGTCCAGCAGTACGAATTTTATAGTTTTTAACACTCATATTATTGTCCTTATGGTTTGTTATTAAGCGTATCTACTATAAAAAAAATCAGCATGAAGTGAAAGAGTGAGTGACGGTTTCCTACAAAGGGCTAACAGGCTGTAACGTCATTCTCCTTAAAACTTAGACCAAAAAAAGCCCGTTATTTTAAATAACGGGCTTTTATTACTTAAGCTCAAAAATGGCTGATCTACTTAGAAGAGCCTTTTTTGACTATTTCAGTATTCGTTTACTTACTGAGCAGCTGCGTCTGTTTCTGCATGCTCGGCATGTTCATGTTCATCACCTTCAGCATGTGCATGTGCACTGTCGTCAGCACTCCAAATTTTTGGATATTTATAGCCTGGGAAAGTCTCATGCGCATATTTTTTGAAAGCTTCTGAGTTATAAGCGTTGGTGACATCTTCGACCCATTTTTTGCCAGTATCAGCAGACTTAATAGCAGACCAGTTAACATAAGCAAAGCTAGGCTCTTGGAACAATGCTTCGGTCAGATCAATGCCAGCATCTGTTGCATAGTTACCGTTAATGACAGCAAAGTCTACTTCGTCACGGGCGCGCGGTAACTGAGCGGCTTCTAATTCAATGATATCGATATCGTATTTGCTGTTATCAGCGATGTCAGATTTTGAAGCTGTTAGTGGATCGATATCGTCTTTTAGTTTAATCCAGCCAAGATCATCCATCATAACCAAAGCACGCGCAAAGTTACTTGGATCGTTTGGTGCAGAGACACTCATACCTTTATAGGCATCATCAAAAGAGGTCTTTTTACCTGAGTAAATACCAAGTGGCGCCGTTGGTACTTGGAATGCTTCTACTAGATCAAGATTGTTTTCTTTTTTGAAATTATCAAGATAAGGCTTATGTTGGAATATATTAATATCCAAGTCACCTTCAGCTAACGCAAGGTTAGGACGTACATAATCAGTAAATGGTACCAATTCAACTTCGTAGCCTTGTGCTTCAAGCGAGCCTTTTACTTGGTTACGTACCATGTCAGCAAAGTCACCTTCGGTAGTACCGATGATGATTTTTGTATGATCAGGATCGATGTCATTTGCCGCAGTTTCTGCTGTTGAACCTTCGGTTACAGCCTCTTGATTGGCTTCTGGCGCTGATGAATTGCTGCAACCAACTAAGACTAAGCTTGATACGCCAACTGCTGCAAATGCCGTGGCCAACTGACGGCTGATGTCTGTTAATTTCATGGAACTTCCTTAATAAAAGGTATGATGTAAAAGGTTAAATAGCGACCATTAAAAAAGCAACATTATCAATAGTAATGCTGCTGAGTTAACGGCTGTTAAGTTAGTAACAAAATTAAAGGGTCTCAGTAACAAAGTCAAGCTTTTTGCTTAGGATAAATTGGCATCAAACCTTGAATATTATTCATATTAGCATTAGCTCAGATGGCCCTTGCTTTGACCTCGTGCTATTTCTTGATAAAGGTTTTAGCGTTTGTCCAAACGAGTAGCCAGCCAGTTGCCAGTGGCTTGAATAGAAATAACCATAATTGAAAGTACAATCACGATAAATATCATCACTTCAGTTTGATAACGATAATAGCCGTAGCGAATGGCCAAATCACCCAAACCACCACCACCAATCATACCAGCCGCTGCTGAGTAAGAGAGTAGGCTGATGCAAAGAATCGTCACTGATAATACCAGTCCTGAGCGAGCTTCATTGAGCAGGACTTTAATGATGGTAAAAGGACGGGCCCCCATAGACTCGGTTGCTTCGATAATACCGCGCGGTACTTCACGTAAGTTTTGCTCGACCAAACGGGCAAAATAAAACGAACCTGCAATGGCCAGTACCAACGATGCAGCAATCGGACCGATGCCAGTGCCCACAATTGCTTTGGTAAATGGGCTCATCGCAATCATCAAAATGACAAAGGGGAATGCACGCATAAAGTTGGTGATACCACCAAGCACACCATATAGGGTCTTATTTTGCAAAAACTGTCGGTCACTTGATAAAAACAAGAATATCCCAAATAGCCCACCAATAATAATGGCTACCGCTGTGGATATGCCGAGCATAATAAAGGTATCAATAAATGCATTGATAATTTCTTTACGCAGTACCAACAGCTTGTCTATAGAGGCGGATAATTCGCTACCAGTTAACATATTTATTTCTCCTGCCTCATTAGTCTTCTTGCACTAAGCCTTGGCCAATTGGGGTAGTTGCTTCAATCAGACCATCTCTCACATTCGCCACTTCTAACAGTTGCCCTTGATGCAGTAATGCTGCGCGATCACAAAGCCTACGGATGACGCTCATCTCATGGGTTACGATGACAATGGTCACACCAAGTTTCTCATTGATATCACGTAAGCAAGTCAGTAAGCTGCGGGTCGTTGCAGGATCAAGCGCACTGGTGGGCTCATCGGCCAATAGGACTTTTGGGCTTGGCGCAATGGCGCGGGCAATACCAACACGTTGCTTTTGTCCACCTGATAGTTGCGCAGGATAGTGACCAGCACGATCGGTTAAATCTACAATTGCTAGACAGTCCATAACACGCTTATGAATGTCGCGACTTGGATAACCGGAAATTTTTAAGTTAAATGCTACGTTGTCAAACACAGTCTGGTTAGACATTAGATTAAACTGCTGAAAAATCATACCGATATTGTGACGAGCGATACGTAGCTCACTGGCAGACAAAGTCGTTAAGTCGGTACCATCGATGATGACTTGACCTGAATCTGGACGCTCGAGCATATTAATCAGACGCAATAAGGTCGATTTACCTGCACCTGAGTATCCCATTAAGCCAAAGATTTCGCCTTGTTGGATAGATAAAGACGTAGGCTCAACGGCAGTAAACCAATGTGGTTTGCCGTTTTTGTCCTTGATTGATCGGTCGCTTAAAAAGCTTTTGGTCACATCGTTTAAGACAATCATGTCATTCATGGAGGGCTCAAAATTTAATAATTTTTTAATAGTCATGAACGTGTTGTTTTGCCTCTATTTACTACTTAAGAAGCCAATTAAAAAACAACTGTTAACAACCCTATAATAAGGGGCGTTAATATAGCATATTATTAGGTACTTTGGATATGCGCATCCGTGACAGGCTTATGACTAATGGCTATTAGCCAGTCACAATAGTAGTGAGGATCGTTGAACACTGAAGCCAAGATTCTGCCAGTGGGTAACACATGCTATCAGGGTGATTGCGTGATTGACTAGGCAGTGTCATTAATTAGGGCATTTAGATGACTATCGAGTGAATTGGAGATACGCTTTAATCGTTCTGTTGGTAATTTGGGTCATGCTTGACGGGTATGATAACTAAAAATCTAGTATGACCATTCAAGGTATCGGTGAGGATGCGCCCTTGATGGGCAGTGACAATTTGTGATACCAAAGATAGACCAAGACCAGAGCCTTTATTTTTTTGCTGTAAACGTACAAATGGACTAAACACTTCTTCACGTTTGTCTTCAGGAATACCAGTACCTTCATCAATGACTGCCAAGACTGCATATTTTGGTAGTGGACGTACAGGTTCTGCTTTGGCTTTTTTCATGTGTTTGGCAAACAAGCCTTCTTTACGCGGAGTGTTTAAAGCCTCAGTCGTGTTTAGAGTATTGTTTTTAGAGTCGTCTTGTGTATTCGTACTATTTTTAGGGCTATGACTGCTAACGGTTGACTCAATAATTGTTTCATCAGATTTTTTGGTCTTAACATTTTTGTTTGTTGAGTTATCTTTAGTATCAGGAACGGCCTTCCAAATAGATTTTTTAATTTTAGTAGTCAATTCATTAGTAAAGTGATGATGATTAGCGCTCAATAAAGGTTCATTAATAGCATCTAATGAGTTTTCATGAGTTGCTAAATTTTTAGTAGCATCTGTCTCAGATGTATCCTTGTTAGTGGGACTGTCTAATAACGTTATCTCAGCCTCATGATCTGTGGTATCAGTATCAGGAATAATACTTTCACCATTTTTATAAATAAGCGGTGCGGGTAGTGTGGCGATCGAATCTGTTGTTTCAGTTTTGCCGTTGTCACTAGTGGTGGATGTATTATTTAGCGGCACAACACTTTGTACACTACCGTCATTAGTATCAATTGGTTCATCATAAGATTCAAAATCCACACCGTTACAATCAATTAAGCCATCACAAAGCACTGTTTGCAACAGATAATCAGGAATGGTGCCAGCCTCATCAATCATCTGCACACCGTATAATAATACCGTTACAGGTGGTTTGCCATGCAGCATTGCATTAGTCAATAGATTACGAATTAAGTGAGTCAGCATCGCTGCTTGCCCATCAATAGTGACATGCTCACCAATCAACGTAGCTTCAGGATAGTGTTGGCGCTCTTGATTGACTAGGTCGTATAAGTCTAAACGTTCAACTTGCTGTAAAGCGTGACCTGCATCCATACGGCTGACCAACAGGATGCTCTCTACCAAGTCGTTAAGTCCTGATAAGTCACGATTGACTGCCTGAGCCCGCTTATCAAATTTTGCTTTTGTGTCAGATGGTAAAGCACTAGTCAGCATATCCATCATTTCGATCTGTAAGCGAATACGAGTAATGGGCGTACGTAGCTCATGAGAGGCATGTGCTAATAGTAAGTTATTGGCATCGATAAGCTGTTCGATTTTTTGGGCGGCCTGATTGAATCCACATGCCAATGAAGTGATTTCATCATTACCACTAACATTAACTCGTACTGTAAAGTCACCATCACCCAATTGTGTCATTTGCTGGCTCATTTGATTGATACGCCAAGTAATGGTGCGAGCAATCCACCATAATACGCCTGCCATGATGAATAGCAGTAGTAATGTACCAGTGAACAAATTCAGTGCGGAAGAGAGTACGGGTTTTTTTGGAGGTAAGCGTGATTCATATAAAAGGGTATAGCCAGTGCTGCTATAAACTTGAGCTTGTTGAGTAGGAGATTTTTCTGAAAATGAGGGAAAAACACGTGATAATAAAGAAGGAGGAGGTGGCAGCTCTAGTGGTAAATCACTGTTATCTGTTTGCATCAACAAGCGGCCCTGGCTGTCATATAAGCCCATCTTGGCTTGCAATGACTCATCAAAAATATCAAAGCTTTTTTTGACCACTGCCAACATGAAGCGTGACTGTAAGCGATTGTCTCGGCTAACAGAGTTATTGAGCTCATGCAAAAATGGGTCTATTTGTCCCAAAATTTGTGTGGCTAATACTTCTGAGCGAATACCTGCATCTTTGTCGTGCACAAGCTGCGTTAATAACACCATAGCAACTGCAAATAGCGTAAGTGCTAGCATGACACTGGCAAATAACTTGGCAAATACGGAACGAAAACCCAATTGCTGCATTAAACCATCTCTATTATTAGACGCTTATATCGACTCATGCTATTTGATTTATAAGTCAAATAGCATGGTTGTTTTTCGATTAGTTAGCTGTTTCCTACGATGATCAAACTTGATCCGTGGCAAATTGATAACCAACACCGCGTACTGTAATAATGCGTTTTGGTTGGCGTGGATTGTCTTCAATCAAAGCTCGTAATCTTGAGATATGGACGTCAATAGCTCGATCGATGTTGTCTGAGCTATCATCATTTGGCATGGCTTGCCAAAGTTGCTCGCGATTTAGTACTTTACCAGAATGAGTGGCAAAGTAATGCAGTAATTGAAACTGATGCGTTGTCAAACGTACAGGATCGTCATCGATGGTTACTTCATGACTATCAGGAAAAACACTCAAACGACCGAAAGTTAAACTGTCTGACTGACTGTCTGCTTGATTGGGTTGCTCGTGGCGACGAATCACTGCACGAATACGTGCTAGTAGTTCACGTGGCTCGAAAGGTTTAGCGATATAATCATCAGCACCCATCTCAAGACCTAAGACGCGATCTGTCGTATCCCCTTTCGCTGTCAGCATAATAATTGGGACTTTGTTGGTCATATTGTTCTTATTACCACGAATTTTTTGACACACCTGCATACCATCCATATCAGGTAGCATCAAATCAAGGACAACCAAGTCTATATCGCGTTCTTTGGTGTCTAATAAGTCAAGCCCTTCTTGACCAAGACCTGCATGATGTACATCGTAATAATTCATCGTCAGGTAGTCACTGATTAACTCAGCCAAATCAGGATCGTCTTCAATCAATAAAATTTGCTTACTCATGGGTTGTCCTCTAGTTGTTGTTATGGTTTGTAAAAAGTCTAACGTGCTGTCATGTGTTACTCATGATCATCAATACATCAATGATGTTCAACTGCTCAAGCATGCAAACCGTTAAGCCTCTAAGATTTAAAAACATATAAAATATAATGCTCTATGACATATGGCTATATTGCCTAATTAAGCTGTTACAAAACAAGATAGACTTTGTTAATGTTTCTATACAATGTAACAGCCGGTGTTGGGGCTATGAAACCTTGACTATCTTGCCACTTGAACTCACTGGTAAGTCAGCCAAACAAATCAAACTGTCATTGCTAATGCCTGCAATCAAATATTGGTTGGTATCAGGGTTATACTCGACCACTTCAATAGGCTGTTGTTTTAATCGTTGATCTTGTCCAATAATCCACACATTAGCAGTTAATGGCACAAGTGGTTTATATGGCGGCGTTTGTAATTCTGTCAAGTCAACATCGTGCAGAGCACGCTTAGGTACAGTAGTACCGACATCTATTTGACCATAATTAACTCGTCCTGTTGCTTTCATATTAGGTAATAACTTATCACGACTTACTTCGTTATCAATCACATCTACATTAACTAAGAGTTTTTTTGGTTGACTGGTTATTGTCAATTTACTGATTTGTCCAGTAAACTTTTCTGACATATTTTCAACAGTGAAATTGACCGTCTGGCCTACTGAAAGCTGTGGTTCAGCTTGAACCGGTAGCGTTGATGTAAAGTATAATTGAGTTTCATCGTTAAACGTTAGCAGCGGTGTTCGAGCCTTTAGCGTTTGGTTTACTTTGGCATATAGGTCTTCTACGCGCCCTGAAAAACTAGCATAAACAGTCGTTAAGCCATACTGACCTTGTGAATGTTTTAGGCTGTTATTACCATTTACTTGCTTATCATGAGCGTTGATATCGGCATTATTTACTTCTATCGCTGAGTTCGCTGTTGCCGGACTTTCTGTATCAACGGAGTTACTCTTTGCGGTTGTGTCACTATTATTTGTCGTAGTCTCTGCATGGGTCAGATTTGCATCGGTATTTTCAGTATTTTCAGCACCTTCAGTATTTTTTGGTTTGATATTAGCTGTATCACTAGTCAACTCGGCATGCTGAGCTGGAGTCTCTTGTTCAGAGTTATCTGATTGTGGGGCAGATCCTTCTGATGTATTGGGTAGGTTCGTTGTTTTCTCTTCTGTGTTTAGACGTCGAACAATGAGTAACGGCGTACCTTTTTCTATCCATTGACCTTTAGTCACTAATACCTTTTCTACGTTGATTGGGTATGCTGTGATGAATGTGGTTTGTCTGATAGGTTTGATCTTACCTTGTAAGCCAAGACTGGGCTGGTAACGTGAGGATTTTATGCTTAAAATATGCTCAGGTGTGATGGTCACGCTATCATTGGTGATGACCACTGGCGTATCTACCACTGCACTGTCTTCGTCGGCGGCGCTCTCATCAACAGGTAGAGGCGGCTGACAGGCAAGAAGCAGCAAAACGCCTGATAAATAGCTGCTGGTTTTTAATATTCTAAAAGCTGTCATAACACTCACCTTAGTAATCATTATTTTATTATATAGTGAATTGTAGTGAGGTGAAATGATCATTAAACACTTATCTAGACTTATGAATATATGGCAATTAAAACAAATAAGTATCAAAATTAATAGTAATAGCTTTTCAGATACATTTTTATATTACCAGTTAGTTTGAATATTGATTTGATTATGACTGGAAACGGGCCGATAATTGTGCTAAAACAACTTTAGTATAGAGAAAGTTTGATACATATTTATTACAATATAAGATTATTCAGCAATATTTTTATCGTTTCTATATAATGTAGAAATATCATGAAGTTGATGATTATTCTGATTTGAACTTTCTGTGCTCAAATAGCAATTATCATGGTCAGTAGGGACGTGCTTTTAATGATATAAAAACAATCCAGATTTTTAACCGTTAGAGTCAGGCAAAACTGTCTGTTCAAAAAGCTAAAAATTGGGAACGATTTTGTAAGCTTATTAATAAAAAAGTGCGTATAGTGACCTATGCTGATAGCATGTTTAATAGGTAAATGTTGACAGATGGTAGGTTCACTGTCATAACACATGGCAACACAAAATTAGCGGCTCGTATTAACCCAATAATGAATGGTATGACACGTTGACGTTTTGTGTTGATAGATAGTATTACGAATAAATAGTCGTTTATAGGACAATGATAATGGAAAATGATTTTGATGGTTTGAAAGTGATGGTAATTGATGACTCAAAAACCATTCGCCGTACCGCAGAAACACTGCTACAAAAAGCTGGTTGCGAAGTAGTGACTGCTATTGACGGCTTTGATGCTTTAGCAAAGATTGTTGATAACAACCCAGATATTATTTTTGTTGATATTATGATGCCACGTTTAGATGGTTATCAGACTTGTGCATTGATAAAAAACAATCCTGATTATGCAAACAAACCAGTAATTATGTTGTCATCTAAAGATGGTTTATTTGATAAAGCGCGTGGTCGTATTGTTGGTTCTGACGAATATTTAACGAAACCATTCAGCAAAGACGAGCTGTTTGAGGCAATCAACCAATACCGTTAGTATAAAAATTGCTAATAATAGCCATGGAATATGTACCTTTGTCAGTGAAAGTCTTGATATACGATTATAGTTGGTATGATTTTTGCAGTTTTCTTAAGGTTAGGTTGCTAGATTTAAAGACCTAATATGAGTGACAATTTACGATAATTGCTCAATATTCAATAACAACTGTTGAGAAATCAATACTACTATTTTTGGTAAATGATTTTACTCGGGTTGTATCAATAATATAACAACATATCCTTTTGGATATTATTCGAAAATAAAGGAAATTTCTATGACTACTGTTTTAGTCATTGACGACTCACCATCTGAGATGGCGAAGTTTCGCGATATGCTTGCTCGACATAGCTTTCAAGTTTTAGAGGCGACAAATGGTGAGCAAGGTTGTCAGATGGCTGCCGATCACCTGCCAGACGTCATCTTGATGGATGTGGTGATGCCAGAAATGAATGGTTTTCAAGCCACGAGAAAAATTACTCGTGGTAAAACCACTGCTCATATTCCTGTGATTATGATCAGTACCAAAAACCAGGAAACAGATAGAGTTTGGGGCAAGCGCCAAGGCGCTAAAGAATACATGAACAAACCGGTTGAAGAAAATAGCTTGGTTGATATCATTCGCAAAGTAACGGAGTAGCTTGTGGCTTCCAGAGGGTTTATTGAGCTTCTGCGTCTAGCAGATTTAGCACGTGCGCGCAAAAGTGGTCGCCGCGGTGGACAAGAGTATGACTGGCAAGGTGTGGTGTTTGAAATTGGTGGGCAACGCTTAGTTGCGCCAATGGGTCAGATATCAGAAGTATTAGCCATGCCAGAGTATACTAGCTTGCCTTTAGTAAAGCCTTGGATGCTAGGTATCGCCAATATTCGTGGACGGCTACTGCCCATAACAGATTTATCCAAGTTTCTTCAGGTCCCTAGTCGTTTGACGCAAATGAGCCAACGCAAAGTCATTGTCATCGATCATGACAATCTCTTTTCAGGACTGGTAGTAGATCATGTTATTGGTATTGAGCAGTTTACGCATGACCAATACAGGGCAGAGGCAATTGAGCCTAACTCGCCCTTTGCCCCTTATAATCATGGTAAGTTTTTTAAAAATGAGCAAGACTGGTATGTTTTCATGCCAAGCTTACTTGCACAAGACAAGCAGTATACTGATGCTGCAGTATAGTTATCAATAACAGATATCTGGCTGTTAGAGCTATGATGAAATAGTAGCGAATGACAGAATACGGTTGGATGTCAACATTCACACAGGCTTTGTTAATCACTGTTGTTTTTATAACAATGAGATTGTCAAAGTCAATCAAGATCAGACTTTGATGATTGTTTGAAAGGAATACGCACGATGAGTGATGTTATAAAAAACCCTGCAGCTGGTACGCTTAATACAGCAGCACTTAGCAAAGATGCTAATAGTGAGTGGAAATTATTATTAGTACTTTTTGCTTCGATAAGTGTGGCTTGTTTGATTTGGTTGGGCAGCTCCTTATCATCAGTGAGTCAATACTTCCCTGATTTTAATCAGTCTGTTGTCTTGCCAGTAGTTGTATTTGTGATAGGTGTATTAGGGATCTTATTTGCGTCGTATCAGCTACTGAAACAGCGTGGTGGATCAGAACGATTACTTATCGAAAAAGAAACGTTGCGTCGTCGTCAAGAAGCAGAAACAGAGTCTGAGCGAGCACGTCAAATTCAAGAAGAGAACGAACGTAACCAGATAGCTATTTTACGCTTACTTGATGAGTTGGGCGATTTGGCAGAAGGTGATTTGACCGTTAATGCAACTGTCTCAGAAGATTTTACTGGTGCTATTGCTGACTCAGTGAACTTTGCGATTGACCAATTGCGCCAATTGGTACTGGTTATTAACAATACCGCTGACCGTGTTTCGCAGTCTTCAGATCAGACGCAGATGAATGCGGTTGAGCTTGCTGAGGCATCTGAGCATCAGGCACAAGAAATTGCTGGTGTATCAGCTGCTATTAATGAAATGACGATATCAATTGACCAAGTGTCAAATAATGCTTCGGAATCTGCGACAGTTGCTCAGCGTTCAGTTGCTATTGCTTATAACGGAGCAGATGTTGTACAGCGTTCTATTGAAGGTATGAACGTCATTCGTGATCAGATTCAAGAGACATCAAAACGTATCAAACGTCTTGGTGAGTCTTCGCAAGAGATTGGTGATATCGTTAGTTTGATTAATGACATTGCTGACCAGACTAACGTTTTGGCATTAAACGCTGCTATTCAGGCATCGATGGCTGGTGAAGCAGGTCGAGGCTTTGCGGTTGTTGCTGATGAGGTTCAACGTCTTGCTGAACGTTCAGCTAATGCAACCAAACAGATTGAAACATTGGTAAAAACCATTCAGGCAGATACTAATGAAGCAGTTGTATCAATGGAATCAACGACTTCTGAAGTTGTACGTGGTGCTCGATTAGCTAAAGATGCTGGTGAGGCACTAGAAGAAGTACAGAGCGTCTCTAATACGCTGGCTGACTTGATTCAAAACATCTCAAATGCGGCTTTACAACAAGCTGAGTCTGCTGGCCATATTTCTCACACAATGAATATCATTCAAGATATTACGTCACAAACTTCATCTGGTACGATGGCAACTGCACGTTCTATTGGTGAGTTGAGTGAAATGGCAGCAGCGCTTCAAGAGTCAGTGACTGGCTTTAAAATATCGAATGATGATGAGCCGTTAGATAGTGAAACATCAGAGACAGAATAAACATTATCAGTAGATGTGCAATGATAGGCTCTAGCATTAAGTGAGTGTTAGAGGATTTATCATACTTCATATTCATATGTTAATTAAAATGCTGTGCGAATAGCGATTTTGTAGCAGTAACTATAGCAGGTGACGTGGATAAATTTATTCAAATAGACGGCAATGTTACTAAGAGCAACAAGCCAACACTGGTTAATGCATCGTCGCAGGACGATAGTCTTGATGTGCAGCAGTGGCAACAGTACATAGAGCAAGAGATCGGTTTTGTGCTACCCAATGTTCAGCGGAAATGGTTGATCAATGCGATTGATAATACTGCATTATCCTATGGATTGACTGCTATAAAACTATGGAATCAGTTACCAAAAAATAATGAGATGCGTCAACAGCTATTAGATAACGTATTGATTCATGAAAGTCGGTTTTTCCGTTACATGCCTTCTATAGAATTTGTCACAAAATGTGCGTTAGACAATCAGCGATTAAGGATTGCATCAGGCGGTACTAGTAGTGTTGTCAATACTTCTGATGAGTTGTTTCGAATTTGGAGTGTTGGTTGTGCAAGTGGTGAAGAAGTATGGTCATTGGCTATGAGTTTAGCTGCACAGCAATTGAAAAACCACACAATACTAGGTACTGATGTTAGCCAACAAGCTATTATAAATGCAGAACTAGGGTACTATAATAATAGACAAAAGTTATTGATACCTCACAGTTATCAGCAGTTTGTTCAGCCATTGTATGAGCATAGTGTGATTAGAAAGCCGAACGTTTGTAATTCAGCGACAACTAATGAAGCGATAACAAGTCATCAAGCACACTGGCAGATAGCACCAAGTTTGCAACAAAATGTTAGTTTTGCTTTACATAATATTATGGAAAAAACCCCACCTACTTCGCACCTTCAGCACATCATAATTTGCCAAAATATGTTGATCTATTTTCGCAAGTTTGATCAGCGTGACATTTTAGCGAGGCTATCAGAGCAGTGCGTGTTAGGTGGGTACATTATATTGGCTCCAGGTGAGGCGCTATTTTGGCGTCCTTCAAATATGCGCCGTATTGCGCACCCACAGGTTAATGTGTGGCAGAAAATCAATGCCTAAATTAGTGCTTAGACGAGTTAGGATAACCCTATGAAAAACCAGCCCAATGACATAGTAACGCTTGAGTGGTTGTTACCACTGTTTAATCAGCAGTTATCACAGGTATTTAATGGCTGGCAGTTAGATAATGGCAACACCGATAATGAGCAGATGGTGAAGTCTTATCATCAGGTTAGCGGTGCGCTGACTATGATTCGTCTTCCTTTGTTAGCGGATCTTGCCAATAAGTTGAGTTCACTTGTAGAAGCAAGTGATCATGACGGTATTTCTGTCAACAACCGCCGTGTCGGTCAGTTTGCGCATAGATTGCTACAGTGCGAGCTGAATCAATACTTGCGTACCAGTAGCTACAATACGATGTTAATTAATAATGCTGCTAATGAGCTTGATCAAGCATTGTCAGCGCTAGGGGTTGTCATAGAGCCATCGGCAAGCCTTGTGGATAGACAGCATGAGGATTCAGATAATAATACCGTTGATGATAATGTTATCGATAGTATAGACGTAATGGTTCCAGTCAGTAACATTACTACACCTTTGGATAATCATCATTATCAACAGTTGTTATTGGTTTGGCGACAGCAAGTAAGAGAGCTATTGGTGGCCAATACGAATCAATCTTCTGTATTAACAGTGCTAGGGTGCGTTAGCCAGTATTTATGGCAAACTGCTCAAGACGAAGACGTACAACGACTTTGGTATTTAACCGACTTGTGGTTAAACGATCTTGCTGATAACGATACCCCGTTACCTGAGCATTATGCACCAGTGCTAAGCCAGTTGGAACAAGTGATAGAGTCTCGTGTTGAGCAAGCTGAACTGTCAGTAACCGCTATCAGAAATCTAATTATTAGAGTCTACTTTGAATTAAGTAGTCTTGCACAAAGTAGCAAAGCCACACAGTCTATACTAAATAACTTATTGCAAAATACAGGTACAGCACCACGTTTTTTACCGCGAATACTTAGTGAACTGGAAATGCTTATCTTTAACTTGGATAAGCCAGACACACTGCTAAACCACTTACAAAAAATTCAACGTCAGCTTGAGCGTCGAGGTTGGATATATTATGTGGGACAAGTGGAGTCAATTCTTACTAATATCGAGGATGTACTCTCATCAGAGAATGGCTTTACACAAGGCAAGTGGCAAATTGAGCGGCAGCTGCAAGAGTTATATAACGCCATTTATAATACTGAACAGACAATATCTCTTAAGATAGGAGATGCGGCTTCCTTTGTCACATTGCCTGACACGCTTAATAATACTGATACACCGTCTGACAGTTATCAGGTTACGAGCACTGCTAATAGTGATTTGCGTGAGCTGCGTACTGCAGTAGAAGACGTCAAGCAAAGCTTCAATGATTATGTACAGCGTCAAGACAGCCATTTATTGCCTACTGCTACCCATTTTTCTAGTATTGGTGACGCTTTTTCTGATATGGGTGTGCCAGAGGTACGTGAAACCATTAACATGCTGTCTAATATATTTACACAATTGGTGGATCATGAGATTGAGGCGCTTAGTTGGGATGTAACACAGGCAGTGGCTGAAGGGTTGACCTCTATTGAGTTGTTACTTGATTACCTTGCGCAGCAAGTCTTTGATCAAAAGCTACTCACTCAGGCAAATGAATATACAGCCAAAGCGACGCAGCTGCTTAATGATTATATTGCAGCACCAGATACGGTCAATGATACTTTTCTTACTCAAAAACCAGCGGCAACCAATGTACTGCGTTACGATGATAGTGGTGAAATTGCCCCTGCTAGTGAACAGAATCTTCAAGATGAAGCTGTGACTGACTCTAATGAAGATGATGAGATGACGCAACAGCTAGAGGACACGGCAGTTGATAACATAGAGAGTGAGGCGTTAGCAGCAGTAAGAGAGCAAGTTAAGCCTGATGAGTTTGAGATGGATGCAGATATCAGGGATATCTTTATTGAGGAGGCGGGAGAGGTAATCACTGATCTGGAGGACTTCCTACCCATTTGGGAGCAAGATGCGCAAGATCTTACACCACTTACCGAAGTGCGTAGAGGTTTCCATACCTTAAAAGGTTCAGGCCGTATGGTTGGCGCCTTCAGTATCAGTGAGATGGCGTGGTCAATCGAAAACCTGCTTAATCGTTTGTTAGATAAGACATTACCTGTAACCGATAATGTCGTCAGCCTAGTAATGGAAACGGCAAAAATTTTACCAGTATTGGTCACAGATTTTGAAGCGGAACAAGTACCAAGCTTTGATCCTGCTATTATTATGCTAAAAAGCCATAACTTAATGACGCAGCAACCAATTAATAGCGGGTTAGGTCTACCTGAACCTGAGTCAGTCGATTCTGCATCAGAAAGTAGCTTAAAAGAAGAAGCAAGCGTAACAGTTCATGATACTGAGTTAGTAGCTGATAATGACACGACTGATGAATCTCAAAAAATAAATGATGACAGTGACAGTAGAGATATGAGCGCATCACTGTCTGATATCGAGATTCCATCGGCACTCGTACCATTTATGCAGACCCCAGAACAGTTGGCTGCTGATGCTAATGATGCAGATCCAGATATTAAAGAGATATTTATAGAAGAGGCCAATGAAGTATTGGTTGAAATCTTACCTTTATATGAAAACTGGTGCCTGTCAATAACTGATTTAAGTGGATTGGCAGATATCCGCCGCGGTTTTCATACCTTAAAAGGTTCGGGCCGTATGGTAGGTGCTAACTACACTGCTGAGTTGGCTTGGGCGATAGAAAACATGCTTAATCGCATCTTGGATAATAGTATCGCTGCCTCAGTAGATATGAGAAAGCTGGTTGGAGATGTATTAGCAGCCTATCCTTCGATGTTGCTAGTATTCGAAAATAATCGTCAAGATTACCCTAGTATGTTACCGCTCTGGATTGCCTGTGCAAATGCTTATAGTAAACAGCATGGTGATGACTTCAGTTACTCTGATTTATATCATAATGACACATTGTCAAATACATCTGCTGCCAAAACCACGCAGGAATCATTGTTACCGTCTGATTTAGAAGAGGACAACCTTAACCAAAATAATGGCGAAGAAAGGATAGATGCTACGCTGGAAACAATCAATTCTGTGAATGAAATGATTGCAGAGGCTTCTATTGTTTTGGCACCTCAAAGCGATGAAGAAAAAGTATTTTGTGAGATATTTATCGATGAGGCAGAGGGATTATTGCAAAAAGTTGACCAATTCGTCGATGAACATCAAGGTGAATCTCATGTTGAAGTAACGGATGATATTGTCCGTGCTTTTCATACTTTAAGAGGTTCTTCTGGCTCTAGAGCTCTTGCTGCCATTAGTGAAGTGAGTGCGACTATAGAGCACAGTTTAGAGTTATTACAACAGCAAGATAAGGCTATGAACGCTCAGCACTTAGAGGCCTTAGCCAAGTCATCTACACTGATTTATAGTTATCTAAATAGCTATAAGAAAAATGTTCAATCGAAACATATCTTAGCAGAAGATATACCAAACCAACAAGATCAAGAGATAGCATCATTGCAAGCGATGCTTGATGAGCAAGATATCGCTTCTGATACTAAAGTCCTATCTGATAATAAACCAACGATAGCGAAGCTCTTAGATAATAATATTGATGAATTATTGGATGCTCAATGGGAACTGGATGATGCGCTTAATCAAGCTGAAATAGCTGATATTGAGGGATATATAGAGCAGCAACTATCACAAATAAAATATTTAGCTAAGAAAGCGCAAGAATTTCCAAAATTCACTTCCATTCTCAATGCGTTAGGTAACGCTTATAGTTACTTAAATGACAATCCTGAAAAAGCAAGAGATGCAGATAACCAAGCAATCTTGCATACTGGTCATGCTCAGTTAGTTGGCTTATTCGATGCATTGGCAGGTAGTACATCATTAAAAATCGATCAACAGGTTCTTGCTGACTTGCAGAGTATTTGTCAAGCAGATAACAGTCGTGAAGTTGAAGATGATTTTGTGGTTCGAGCCATCTCAGCACCCGAGTTGCAACTTGAGTCTATTGATACTGATGCAGAACTCTTAGAGATCTTTTTAGAAGAGGCGCAGGAGCTTGATGCTGCATTAGACGAAAGTTTCAATAAATGGCGTTCGGATATTAGTAATGTTAACGCACTGAAAGTGTTGCAACGTCATTTGCATACTATCAAAGGCGGCGCACGGATGGCAGGTATCCGTAGTATTGGTGATCTGACCCACGAAGCTGAAAGTGTCTATGAAGCCTTTGTAGAAAACAGACGAATACCAACCACTCAGTGGCTCGATATTATGCAGATAGTGCAAGACACAATGTCATTGCAAGTGATGCATATTGTGAGTTATAAAAAATCTTTTTTTGCCTCAGAACTCATTGAGCAGTTACAACAGCTTTTAAAAGCACAAAGCCTGCCAGAAGCGGTAGAGCTGACCGTCCCTGTACCCAAAAATCATTTTGAACCTGAGGTACAAAACACTGTTGACCAAAATACGAACAACAGTAGCGATGAAGTATTAGATGGCTTAAGCCTGGATCGCATGATTAAGCAGTCATGGGCTAATGGTTTACCAGACCCTGATATATTAGCGGTATTCTTAGAAGAAGCAGAAGAGCTTACTAATCGTAATAAGTATCTACAACTATTCTTAGAAAACACAGGAAATAAAACAGCACTACAAGCATTACAGCGTGACCTGCATACCATCAAAGGTGGTGCGCGAATGGTTTCTGCTACTGGTATCGCAGATCTGGCGCATGAGATGGAATCGGTTTATAAAGACTTTGTTGATAACCGCCGTCCGACTACTAAAAAAGTATTAGAGTTACTGGTTGCCAGTCATGATTGGTTAGCTGATGCAGTTTCTGTGCTTAGACAACAAGTCAATCCGCCAACGCCGGCATTACTAATTGAAGCATTGCAGCAATTTAGTAAAAACCCTGACAGCTTAAAGCAAGTACCTAAAGAATCTCTAAAAGTACAACGTGAAGCACTCTTGATTGCTAGAGAAAAGCAGGATTCACAATATCTAGCAGAAGATATCAGTGAAATGCCATCTATGCTTATCAATACGAACGAAGAAGATCAGAGTGTTGGCAATAGCGAGATGATTCGTATTTCAGGAGGCTTGGTTGAGCATATGATCAACTTGTCTGGTGAGTCAGCCATTAACCGTGCTCGTATCGATATGGGCATGAGTAGCTTGACTAACAGCCTCGAAGAGATGGGTACGACAGTACAGCGACTGGCTGACCAGTTACGCCGAATGGAAATTGAGCTTGAAGCGCAAATTTTGTCTCAAATAGATGATGAACTTATTCAGAATGAAGATTTTGACCCTCTAGAAATGGATCAATACTCCTCTTTGAATCAGCTATCAAAGTCTTTGACAGAGTCGGCATCGGATTTGATTGATATTAATCAAACACTGTTAGAAAAGACCCGTGATAGTGAAAGTCTTTTATTGCAACTATCACGCACGCAAACTGAGTTGCAAGATGGTCTGATGCACTCACGTATGGTACCGTTTACGCGTTTGACTCCGCGCCTTGAACGTATCGTACGCCAGACTGCTAATGAATTGAACAAGTCTGTTGAGTTAACGATCATCAATGCTGATGACGAGATGGATAGAACCATTCTAGAGCGTATGACATCTCCACTTGAACATATGCTTCGTAATGCTGTCGATCATGGTATCGAAAATGCTTCAACACGTCTGAAAGCAGGTAAAGAACGTAGTGGACATATCACTCTCGAAGTCAATCGCGAGGGTAGTGAGATTGTCATTCAGTTATCAGATGATGGTCGAGGAATTGATGTAGAAGCCGTTCGTGCTAAAGCAATATCTCAAGGCCTTATTGATGCAGATGATAGAAGTCTCACAGACCTTGATATTATGCAATATATCTTTAATGCGGGATTGACGACCAGTAAACAAGTGACACAGATTTCTGGACGTGGCGTAGGCATGGACGTTGTGATCAGTGAGATTCGTCAATTAGGCGGCTCAGTATCAGTGGTCTCGGAGCTAGGTAAAGGGTCACGCTTTACTGTGCGCTTACCTTTGACTGTCGCAGTATCTGATGCTTTGGTCGTTCGTGCTGCAGATCGTTACTATGCGATACCATTGGTTCAGATTGAGCGTGTGGTTCGTATCAATCCAGAAAAGCTTTACGATTATTATCAGTCAGGTGATGCAACTTTAACGTTTGAAGATGTTGATTATCGGGTGCGTTATTTAAATGAGATCCTGTCAGGCAATAAACTAAATGAGTTAGTTGTTAGCACCAATACAAGCTTACCGCTCATTATCATTAAAAACCGTACTGGACAAAATATTGCGCTACAAGTTGATCAAATTGCAGGATCACGTATCGAAGTGGTTGTAAAACCTTTGGGACAACAGTTATCGCACCTACCAGGTATTTCCGCAGCTACCATCATGGGTGATGGTTCGGTGATGCTAATCTTGGATCTTATTGCATTAATGCGTAATGCGCAGATGGTCAAAAACATACCGCAACTTAGCAATGTGAAACAAAATAGTCTAGAGGCTAAGCCTACTGTCTTAGTGGTTGATGACTCTGTTACTGTACGTAAAGTGACATCGCGCTTCTTGGAACGTCAAGGCTTCAACGTGGCAGTTGCGAAAGATGGTGTTGATGCGATTGAGATATTACAAGACATGACACCAGACGTGATGTTGCTAGATATTGAGATGCCACGTATGGATGGTTTCGAGGTCGCTACCCAAGTTAGATATAATAAGCGCTTACAGCATATCCCAATTATCATGATTACATCACGTACTGGTGAAAAGCATCGTCAACGTGCACTAGAGATTGGAGTGAATGATTACATGGGTAAGCCTTTCCAAGAACAAGCGCTGCTTAGTAAGATCCAACAGATACTGGGTCAAAAGGTCAGTCTAACTCATGAAGGATAATATAGGTGTTTTAGCACTGAAGGATAAAGACAAAGCTGATATCAAGGTGATGGTCGTTGCAGAAGAGCATCATCAGCGTATGGCCTTTTCTGATACTGTCCGTAGTTGTGGCTTTACCCTTGTTGGCTGTATGTCACGGGAGCAGTTGCAAGAAAAACCTGTGCTCTCGGATTTAGTTATTGATATATGGCTAATAGATAGTGACTTTGATGAAAGTATTGTGACTGCAACCACTGTTTCTAAACCAGCAACCGTATTGGTAGGTTTTAGTCAAGCACCATATCTTAATGAAGCCACACAATATGCTAAATGGCAGCGTAAATTAAAGCGTAAGCTTGCGCATATGCTTGAATTACCAGTGCTGATAGATACGCCTGTTCACAAACCCAATAAGATTGATACAGACTGGGATTATGTGGTGTTTTTGGGTGCTTCTATGGGTGGTCCTAGCGCGATCAAAGAGTTTTTGGATAATTTATCAGTCAAGCTGCCTGTTTGTATCTTATTGGCGCATCATTTCAACAAAACCATGATTGATACCTTACCACGCATACTCAACCGTCATAATGATTGGCATTGTCAGGTCATTACATCGTCGCAACGGCTACGAGCAGGTAAGTGTCTTATTGCGCCTATTGATAAGCAAATTGTGTGTGACTCGACAGGCCGAGTTATTCTTTTAGAACAAGCTTGGGAAGGCGAGTATAAGCCCGCGATTGGTCAGATTCTCAAAAATACCAGCGATGTTTATGGTAGTGAGCTTATTAATATTATATTTTCAGGTATGGGTAATGATGGCTCTCAATATTTGGACCTCATTCAAGATAATAATAGTCAATTGTGGGCGCAGGATCCTAGTGTAAGTGCCTGTCCGAGTCAGCCTCAGGCTATCATTGATTCAGGATATTGTAGTTTTATTGGTAGTCCAACGGCTTTAGCACAGAAACTGACAGATTATATTGGTGAAAAGGCAAATGCAGCCTCTTCACATTAACTTATTGTGAGTGATGTATGAAACAAATTTTGAAACATTCGTTTGAAGCAGTTAGTTTGTTGACCACGACCAACGGCACGTTGGATGTTACTATTATTCCGGCATTTGACCAGCCTGACTGGGTAATTCCAAGCAGCTTAGTTTTGAGTGTGGATGATTATAACGAACGCACTTCAACTTATACTTGGCAGCAGCAGGAAGTGGCTGTATTTTCTTTACTGGCACAAGATATGACAGCAGAGAAAATGATTGTTTTAGAAGGTAATACCACAGAACATCGCTTAGCGTTACAAACAGCAGGTGAGTTACGCCAACTACAAGTTCGTATTTCAGAGGTTAAAGATGTTGAGATGCCCGAACAATTTAAAGATAAAAATATTGATAAAGCAGCGATAGCTTTTCAGGAAAATGTTGTGCTATCCTACCTTTTTCAAACTGTGATGATAGGTGATACCGCTTATTTGGTACCAGACTTGGATAAGATTGCGCATCATTTAGTTGATTTATAGCAAAGTTATAGCCTAATATTTATATAAATATTTATTATTAAGTAAATGATTTAATCATCTTAATGGTCTTTAATCGCTAGATAAGTAGATGTCCTTTTGTATATTTTTAATGATAAATAACCAGCGATGAAGGTAATAAGGTAGAGTATGAGCAATACGAATTCAAACGTATTAAAGTGGTCAGTAAGTAGCCGTATTTTTCACTGGATCAGTGCACTTTTATTATTGATCACCTGGGCAATGATGTTTTTGAACAATAATTTTGATAACAGCCTTTATATTGGATTGCATAAATCTTTTGGTGTTAGTCTATTATTTTGGATGATAGCGCGGGTAATTAACCGTGTCGTTACTAAAGCGCCACCCTCTATATCGATGCCTAAATGGCAATTATTATTGTCTCATTTATCTCATTTTGGATTATATGCCTTGTTGATAGCAATGCCAATGGTCGGTCTATTGATGTCTGTCTATGGTGGCCGACCTGTTGATGTTTTTGGTTTGTTTCAAATCCCTGTGTTTGTCACACCTGATAGAAGTTTGGCAAGATTCTATAATAATCTACATACGGATGTTATTTGGCAAGCCATTCTTGCATTCACGTTTGTTCATATCAGTGCAGCCTTGTATCATCAGTTTGTCAAAAAAGACAATTTAATGGCACGTATGAAATAGTGTACTTTCAAAAATTTATTCTTGTAAAATATCATGATATATCCTAAAAAAAAGCCCTAAGTATAATTACTTAGGGCTTTTTTAGGATAATTTATAATAATTTAAGTCAATTACTACGACTTTATTTTTTATGCTCAGGCAAACTGATATTCATCTCTAGCACATCCAAACTGTCTTCAGAGCGATGATTGATATTAACATCATCAATCTGTACACCGTTGACATATTTATTAACGACTTCTAAAATTTCACGTTTCATTTTTTCGATACGATCAACAGTTAAGCGGTTGTTTAGGCGATTTTCGCTAGCAACAATTACTTTAAGACGTTCAGTGGCTAAATTAGCGCTACCTTTACTACTACTGTCGTCAGTGCCGAATAGGCTACTCCAGAATCCTTTTTTCTTACTCATTATTAACCCCCAAACCAGCGCTGTAATAAACTCTTTTTCTTCACGTCAAGATGACGTAGTGGACGTTCTTCACCTAAGAATCGGGCGACAATGTCATCATAACATTGACCGGCAACAGAGTCGGTATAGTGAATAACTGGCTCACCATGGTTAGAAGCTTCAAGTACTGCATGGCTTTCAGGGATAACTCCCAGTAAAGGCACTTTTAGGATGTCGTTAGAAATCGTATCGATATCCATCATCTCATTAGCGGCTGCACGCTCAGGATTATAACGAGTGATAACCAAATGCTCACGTACAGAGCCTTGATTCTCTTTAACTTTTTTAGTTTGGCTTTGTAAAATACCAATAATACGATCCGAGTCACGCACTGAAGAAATTTCAGGGTTAGTGACGATAATCGCTTCATCAGCATGATACATCGCTAACTGCGCACCACGTTCGATACCAGCAGGTGAGTCACAGATAATATAGTCAAACTGCTTAGACAGCTCATCCATAACTTCTGTTACACCTTCATCTGTTAAGGCATCTTTATCACGTGTTTGGCTAGCAGGTAATATGTATAGGTTTTCAAGCTGTTTGTCTTTAACCAGTGCTTGCGACAAGCGCGCGTTACCGTTAATAACATCAACAAAATCGTAAACAATTCGATTTTCACAACCCATGATCAAGTCTAGATTACGTAGACCTACATCAAAATCGATAACGACTGTTTTATAGCCACGCAATGCTAAACCAGCAGCAAAAGAGGCGCTTGTTGTGGTTTTGCCCACACCACCTTTACCTGAAGTGATTACAACTATCTTCGCCACAATGGCACACTCCTATGAATCAATGGGATATCTTTTGTAAAAGAGCACAATTGTATATTATTCATAATATTATATATATGTACTCCCTGCGAAGCTAGCCTAGCATAAATAAACAAAAATTTATAGCGAGTCTGTATTAAAGCAAGCAAACAACTTCTATATAAGCTATAAGGCTTTGCTACCTAAAATTTGTTAGTCAATACTGTCTATGATGAATAATAAAATAAATGCTCATGAAAAGTATAAATATTGTCATAAACAATGATTCATCATAGAACAGTTTTGTTAAATAAACTTGCTATGTTATTTAAAGTTTTTCGGCTTATGCTTCATTTATCACGGTAAATACCAATCCTTCGCCTTCTACAAATCTGACCTGTACAGCCTTGTCCACAACATGCGGAGGTAAATTGTCTCGTAGGCAATAGGTCCCTGCAACCGATACTAATGAAGGGTTGAAAACCTGGCAAAAAATCCGTGCATCTTTATCACCGGTAGCACCTGCAACCAAGCGACCTTGAGCGCGACCATAAACATGCAGACTGTTATCAGTGATTGCTTCAGCACCACTGTTGACGCTATTGGTCAAAATCAGATCGCCACCAACGTGGTTGAGGCTTTGTCCTGAACGTAGCATTTGATCATAAATCATACTGCTCATCTGCTCGTCACTTACTAGAGACTCTGTTGAGACTTCAGATATCGTTGTCTCAGTAGGTGACTCGTTGACGACAGTGGTTTGCTCATTAGTAGCAGCATCTGCGCTACTGTTTTCTGATACTTTGCTATTTTGAGTAGCGGCTTTTTTAGTGGATACGATACGCTCGATGCGTTTGCCATCAGCTGGGAATATTGCCAAGTGCAGCTCACGTGCCTGTGAGTCCATTGTGCTGGTTACCACACCGATGGGTTGAAGGCCATACGACCATAACAACTCTACCAATGCTGATAAATCTTGCTCTATCTCGCTATCGATGAGAATAGGTATGTTGCTAGATTTATTACTAAACGTCTCATTAAGTTGTGTTTCAATTGTGTTTAGATCATTTGTATTGAACTGTAAACGTGAAAAAGTCAGCATTTTTCCATAAAATGCTAACGCTGGTGCGGCGTTCGAGGGTTGGCCTTCGTTATCTGAAACTGTCATATATAAATCCTCAAGAAATAATTCTGTCGCTGTGTTCACGGTGCTGTTTTTATTATTGGGTCATACTTTATTGTTATAGCCAAAGAACTTTAAAATGGTTAAATTTGCTAAACAGTTGGTTAATATCTCGATATTATCTGTGCTGATTTTCTCGTTTGCTGACCGTTTGTCTCATTTGTGCCTCCATTTTTTTAATGAAGACAAGCCTTAGACGTACCGACTATAGGTTGAGCATATCTTGATGTTTCCATTGCTGTACTTTTACCTGCGCTTCCAATTCCGTCAAACTGTCATCAATGATACTAGAAATTAAGGTGTCTAGCGCTGTATTATCAGTATTTATTTGTGCCACACCACGAGCAATTTCTACCATTAATGAGTCTAGAATCTTAGGATCAAGGAGCCGTTCATTTAAGGCATAAACAACGTTTTCACCTATATTATGTCCTACATGTTGCAACTGTGACTCAATCAGACCACCGGCAATGGGAATCATACGTAAGTAACGACGTAGTTCAGGTGTATTAGCCAAACCTTCTTCAATAGCGTTACCCACTTCATTGGCCAATATATTACCACCGCCTGAATCGGTCGTTAACGCCTGTAGTTTTGGTACCAGCTCGGTACGTAGTACAGACAATAATGCCGCTTCAATCTCATCGCGATTTCGTGCAACTGTAGATTCGATAAATGATTTGTGAGTATCTGAATTGGTCAATTCCTGCCGGAAGTTCTGGATGGTTGTCAAGATGACACGGTCAGAGAGCTCTTCTAGCAATAGATCAATATAGAACTTAATCCGATCGATCCAAGACTGTGGTAGTACTTGGTAGCCTAATTGGTATAAACGATGTCCGATGACCACTGCTCGAAACAAACGTAACGCACGTAATTGCGGAAAACAACCCAATACTTCATACCAATGTACAAAAGGAAAAAAGAACCATCGGTAATAGGTTTGTTGTGTGATGGCAATCATCCAACGCACAAATAACTCAGCGATTAAGAATATGGTAAAAAAACCACCGGCAGTACGTAATGGAACATGCACAGTATTTTGATACCAGCTTAATGACTCACCAATCGTCAGCCATTCGGCGGCATGAGTACTAAAGTTACTCATCAATATTGCATCAACACTAATCAACAACAGGTCGATACTAATGATGATAATCATCAAAATATCATAAGTAAGTTTTAATCGACTTGGTTGTGGGTGGTGGGGTTGCGGTGATTGATTGTTCGAGAGGTGATGTGATTGATTAGATATTGGTGCTGAGTCGAGCTGCGGGTTAGTAGTTGTCATAGAGGCGGGCACAGTCAAACCTTATAAATAATAAATGGTATAAAAAATAAGCAGTGGGTATAGGGCGTGTTCTTATTTGGAAGATAATGATGAAACTGGGATAAACTGTAGTTAAACAATAAACTATAGTCAAACGAACAGAATAGCACAAATAATATCGAGGTATGATCAAGCTGTTTGACGCAGTTTGGTAAAATTCACCCTATTTAAAGCTCAATGGTCAGCTTGAAGGCATGCCGCAGTATAGCGCTATTAACATCGTCAATGTTCAACAGACTTTAATCTGTCTTAAATAACGTGGCAGTTTTTTGACTTTGTTTTTTTAATTATTTTAGGCTTGAGGGTTGGTTTCAAAATCAGCCAACATCTCGGTAATCCGTTGGTCTTTGTTGTACCATATTTGCTCAACCCAATCAAACATTTGCTTCTTTACAGCTTCATCGTTTTCGTAGCCACCGTTTTGAATTCCGACAAACAACGAGTCAGGTATCTCGATATATCTGACATCAACCCCCAAGCGCTTGATATTACCTTTCCACAGATCAGCATATGTTGGTACGCCATCAGGATAAACAATAGTCATATCCAATATGCCATCGATATCTGCACCTAAGGCATTTATGGCGAGCGATAAACCACCTGCTCGTGGTTTTAATAAATGAGTATAAGGTGATTGCTGCTGAGCATGTTTAGCTTTGGTAAAACGGGTACCTTCTAAGTAATTTAACAAAGTAAAAGGTTTGTCTTTTAACAGCTCACAAGCACGTTTTGCTTCTTCAATATCTTTACCCTTTAATGAAGGGTTCTTGGCCACGGCTTCTTTTGAATGGCGACGCATCATTGGAAAGTCTAAAAAATAAAAGGCTTGCCCCACAATTGGAATGTAAATTAACTCAAATTTGGTAAAAAATCGCGTTAATGGCAAGCGCTTTTCACTAATATACTGCACGATGCTAGTATCGACCCAAGATTGATGATTACTGACGAGTAAGTATTTACCATCGGTATGCACCTCGTCAGGCAAATTGATACGCCAGTCTTTGCGTGGTAGCATATTATCAATTAAAGCATTATTACTGCTAATCCAATGAGTGGCAATTTTAATCACAGTTTTATCTGCAATAGGGGCGCCCGTGATAATTTTCCCCATGCCCATCAACCATAGAGGAATACTGCCGCCAAAACTATTGGCCGCAATGACGCCTGTGGCTGTCGCTAGCGAGATAGCTTTTCCTAATTTAGGCGTGCTTTGATGTATTTTTTTAATAGTAGCGGTCAGGCGCATACTAAATCCTTTTTGATCTATCTTACGAGTCTATAAGTTATCCATTGCTGATACTGCTTTTATCAAAAGGCTTTCAAAGAGGTTTATGCTTTTAGACGGCTAGAGAAAAACCTGAAACTACCGTTAAAGACGAGTATTTAGTCGATAAGGTAATTTGTATAGTCATTCCACTATAAAAACATTACTGCGTTGACCTCGCTTGCCTCGTACTACTTTTAAATTGAATCGACTGTATTGCTTAGCGCTGATAAATAGCGTGACGTAATTTTAGCAGAAATCAATTAGAGTGTAAGAGTGTAAACGTGACTTACGATAGCAACTTATGATGGGTCATAACAAATGAGAAGGGCGTAAATACCTAAAAATTCATCCGCACTTCTCATACACAGTTGTGACAAAATATTACATATAGTTAGATTGTAATTGCCATAATAATGGAGAGTACCTGTAAAAAGTAGTCCCTAACTAATAGAAAATATTTAAAAAAAGCACGGCTTGTTCACAATTATTTAAACTTTTATCTAAAATTCAGAGGAAATATTATGCGTAATAAATTAATGATTGCAGCAGTAGCATCAGGTTTAGTCCTTAGTGGTTGTACCACTACCGCAGATGGTCAACAACGTCTGAATAAGACTGCAATTGGTGGTTTAGCGGGTGCACTTGGTGGTGCTGCTATCTCTAAAGCGACTGGCGGTGAAGAGACTGGCCGTGATGCCGCTATTGGTGCTGCGCTAGGTGCTGGTGTTGGCTACTATATGGAGCGTCAAGCTAAGCAGCTTGAGCAGCAAATGGCCGGTACAGGTGTGACTGTTGAGCAAGATCCCACAACAGGTAATATTGATTTAGTTATGCCAGGTAGCATCACTTTCTCTTTTGACAATGCAACGCTAAATTCATCTTTCAAGCCAACACTTGATAAGCTGGCTAGCACCATGAATCAATATAACCAAAATACTATTACTATCGCAGGTCACACTGATAGCCAAGGTTCAGATTCTTATAACATGGGTCTATCACGTGATCGAGCTTACTCAGTAGCAAACTATCTAACCGCTCAGGGTGTGGCTTCTAACCGTATTAATGTTGTAGCGTACGGAGAGTCACGTCCAGTAGCTGACAACAGTACAGATTATGGCCGTCAGCAAAACCGTCGTGTTGAGCTAACGGTTAATGCGCCACAGAGTGTAAACTAACTCACTACATAACGATAGTTATGTGATGGCTAGATGTATCAAATGCCAATATAAGAAAGATCAGCGTTCAGCTGGTCTTTTTTTATGTCTTTCATTGGATGATTTGGTTTAACGTGTTTTATATGCCTAAAGCATGGTTGATATGAAGTTGTTGATAATCGTTATTTGTTTAAAACGTATTTCTAAGGCACTGCCTTATTGTTCTATCATTAAGTATATTATTATTTAAAATTAAATATTGATAATGATTATCAATAATATTATAATTTGTAAAGTTTTCTTAACGTTGCAATACAATATTTTTATCGCACATGATAAATACACCATATACATCGTTAGAATATCTTGTGACAACACACACTAATATCATTGATAACGAGTCACAAACATCAACTTTTTTTGCTATATTTCCGAGGATATGTATGACGATTACTACAGTAACGAACCGTAAAATTTTACCAACTACCTTAGCTGCTGCGCTTGCAGGGTTACTGATGGTGTCAGGTTGTACCAAACAAACCGAAGAAAATACAGATGCAAATACTGAGACTCAAGCAGAAGTACAAAGTACAGAATCTGCCGATACTACAGACTTGTCAACCACTGAGCAGGCCGATACTGATAGATTGATGGATAGCTATGCAAACATGGCACATGCGGCTTATAAAGACTCTTTAGATACTGCCAAATTGTTGCAAGCTGCAGTAGAGGCATATGTAGCCACACCAACACAGGAAAATCTAGAAGCAGCAAAAGCTGCCTATAAAGTTGCCCGTCAGCCGTACTCGCAAACGGAAGTTTTCCGTTTTGACGAAGGCTTCGTCACTGCCAATGATCAGCGTGCAATTGGCAGCGTTGATGGCTGGGAAGGACAAGTGAATGCTTGGCCACTTGATGAAGCATTGATTGATTATGTTAGTGACAGCTACGAAGGTGAGTACGATAGTCAAAACAATATCATCAATAGCGACAGTATTACGGTTGGTAGTGTCGAGCAGGATACCAGTAGCATTACTCCTGAACTGTTAGCAGAAATGAATGAGATTGGCGGTAGTGAAGCCAATGTGACAACTGGTTACCACGCTATCGAGTTTATGCTATGGGGTCAAGATACAAACGGTGTTAGCGAAGGTGCAGGCAACCGCCCTGTGACGGATTATGCAACAGAAACAGGTCAATGTACTAGTGGCGATACTGTCAATGATGATGCCAGTATATGTGAGCGTCGTGGTGAATTCTTAACAGCCGCTGCTCAATTATTGGTAGATGATCTAACGGCGATGGAAGCCGAGTGGCAGCCAGAAAGTGAAAACACGTTGCGTAGCGATCTGATGGCACGTAAATATGATAATGGTTTACGCCAGATTATGTATCAAATGGGCAGTCTTGCACTAGGTGAGCTTGCATCTGAGCGTATGCAGGTCGCGTTTGTTACTGGTTCTACTGAAGATGAGCATGAGTGCTTTAGTGATTTGACACATCTAAGCTATGCGAATAATGCTCGCGGTATTCAAAACGTCTTTAACGGTAGCTATAAAACAGTCGATGGTCAAACAGTTGGCGGTTACGGTCTTAAAGACTATCTCGTTGATACTGACAACAAAGCGGTAGCTGACCAATTGGTTGCTGATTTTGCTAAAGTAGAATCTGCCTTTGATGTACTCGTAGAAAAAGGTGAAAAAGAGGGTATCAAGATTGATCAAATGATCGCTACCGTAGGTCAGGTGAGCAAAGACGGTATCTCTGCTGAAGAACAAAACGTTCGCCGCGGATGGGTTGAGGCTGGTATCACTGGTTTGCAAGAGCTGACCGTTGGTATTGAAAATGCTGCTAAAGCCGTCGGTATCGACAATTTAGATGCTGATGCGGGCTCACAGTTTTAAGTTGAAACATCTGAACTCCAACAGCTACATGTTATTTATTAATGCCTGAAGAGTTTGTTATAAGCTAATGAGAATTATTTTCATAGCATAGTAATTTAGGTATAATAAACACGTTGTCGACCACAGTTGGCAACGTGTTTTTTTACCGTATTAAAATAGCTTGATAGGTTGGTACTTCGCTGAACCTTATTGATTAGAAGTGAAACACTTTACAGCATGCGATTTTAATGGTTCTACGCTAGAACTAAGGTACTTTTTCTATGAACACCGCAAACGTTTTAAAAATCAAAAAATCTGCCTCATTTTATTCTGCTTCCATCATTAATGGTGTACTACCAAAACTGACCCTTGGTATCTTGTGTGCCCTATCTCTCAGCGCTTGTCAGCCGAATGACAGTAATTCTGACGATACTACTAATGAAGAGCAAGCTACAGAAAGTAATGAAAAATCTCAAGCTTTAGTCCCTGAACGTCTCCAAACGATAGAAAAGCTCGCTGGCGTATCCATGCAGCAGTTAGTGAAATTTGATCCGCAAGAGGTCAAACAGGGTGGTGATACAGGTATCAGTATCAGTAGTGCAGAGAGCTACTCTAAACCTTCTTCTAACTTGACCGCCTCACGTAAAGGGTCGTTTTTTATTGGTAATGCCTTCTTTAAGCAGCCTTGGGTCATTGCACCTGCCAGTACTGATAGCCGCGATGGTTTGGGTGCATTGTTTAATGTTGCTGCTTGTCAATCTTGCCATATAAAAGATGGTCGAGGGCATGCACCAATGAATGCTGATGATGATGCCGATAGCTTGCTCATTCGTCTTGCTATGCCTGCGACCACTGATGAACAACGTCAACAGCTAAATAACTCTCTTATCGAAAAAGTCGTGCACCCTATGTATGGTGGTCAGCTTCAAGACCGTGGTATTCAAGGTGTGCCTGCTGAGGCAAAAATTTCAGTACAGTGGGCAGACAAACCAATTACTTTTGCTGATGGCTATGTCGAAACGTTGCGTGATCCTACTTTTAACTTAACCCAACCAGGTTATGGTAAGTTCGATGATGAATTAATGGTTTCACCACGTGTGGCATTACCTATGATTGGGCTTGGTTTGCTCGAGCAAATTCCAGATGAGGCTATTAAACAACAAGCTACTCAGGCAGACGGTGATATTAGCGGAAAATTTAACTGGGTGATGGATCCACAAACTGGCGAGAAGGCACTCGGACGCTTTGGCTGGAAAGCAGGTCAAACCAAGCTGATTACCCAAAACCAAAGTGCCTTTAATGAAGATATGGGACTAACATCAAATATCCGTCCTAATGAGTCCTGTATGCCAACGCAGACGGCTTGTGTGAATGCAACAACGGGTGCTGATGAGCAAGGTAATGGTAAACCGCCTGTAGAAGTCAATGATGAAGTGACCAAGTTTGTTGAGTTTTATACACGTAATTTAGCCGTGCCGCATCGTCGTAATGCTGATGATGAATTGGTCTTAGCTGGAAAAAAACGCTTTTATGACATCGGCTGCCAAAGCTGCCATACACCTAGATATCAGTTGCCACACACTAACGATGATCGTCTTGAGCAGCATGGACAAGTGATCTATCCTTATACCGATATGTTGTTGCATGATATGGGTGATGGTCTTGCTGATCGTACGATTGCTGGCAATCTACCACCTAAAGATGCGCAAGTTGAGTTTTTGGCCAACTCTTATGAATGGCGCACACCTGCTTTATGGGGCGTGGGTCTGGCGCAGACTGTTGACTCGCAAGCGACATTTTTACACGATGGTCGTGCGCGTACTTTGATGGAAGCGGTTCTATGGCATGGTGGAGAAGCTGAAAAACAACAGAAAGAAGTGCTTAAGCTTGATAAACAAGGGCGTGCTGAATTGAATGCGTTCTTACAGTCTCTATAAAAATGCTGTTGTTTATTCGCTGTTAATCCCTAAATAGGCAGATATTAATCAGATGATCTGCCTTATCTATTATAGATACAATTACTTATATAAATACCGAGAAACCTATGAAAATAAATCATGCTTTAGCAATGGCATTGTCTGCCCTAAGTGCTGGGTTGCTTATCAGCTGTGCCAAGCCTGCTGATGAAAATAAAGCACCAGAGACGGATAGCCAAGAGGTCGCGCAAGACAGTGTTAATAGTTCAGCAGAAGAGAATAATGATATTACTGCTACAATTAATGTAGTAGACATCAGTACTGATACTGAAACCGCTTATCTGACCCATGTGGCTAATGATATTGTCATTCCAGCGTATGCTGATGTGACCAAACAAAGTGATTTATTGCATGATTTAGCTCAAACCCATTGTCAGTCAGAGTCAGTCAGTGGAGATGAATTGCAAGCGCTGCGCGATCAGTGGCTAGTTTTGGCACAGGCATGGGCACGTGCTGAGATGATCAATTTTGGTCCTGCGACTGCCAGTATGAGCAACCTGTATATCAATTATTATCCCGACGAACGCGGTTTGGTACATAGTGGCGTGGCAGATCTAATCGCTGCTAACCCCAAGTTGACTCCTGAGCATTTGGCTAATGAAAGTGCGATTGTTCAAGGTGTACCAGGACTAGAAGAAGCGCTATATGCCAATGACAGTTTGGATGCTGGTCAATGTGCTTATGTGATCAGTGCAAGCAGTGCATTAAGCACACGTTTAAAAGAGATTGAAGCCAACTGGCAGCAGAGCTCAACTGAGCTATTGGCCATTGACAAAGTGGCTGACAGCGACCAAGGATTGAATCAATGGTTCAACTCTTTGCTTTCGTTGGTTGAAACCATGAAGTCTAATGCTATCGATCAGCCATTGGGTCTAACTGGTAAAGCAAAAGGTCATTTACCTGCTGCAACAGCTGCACAAAGCCGTGCGATTATCAATGCGAAGTTGGCCACGCTGAATAAAGCGCTGACGGATCCAGTATTAACAGAGATACTAAATAGCAATGATGACAGTGCGGTGGGTGATAACTTATCAACTGCTTTGGCTGAAACCACCACGCTATTGGCGCAAATGCCAGAGGATTTAGCGACTGCAGATAAAGACACGCAACAAGCATTGTATGACCATTTAACGACGATAACACGCCTGATTAAACGTCAATTAATCCCAACACTCGGTATTCGTGTCGGATTTAATAGCACAGATGGTGATTAAACAATGCAGACACAGGGTGATACAGCAAAAGAAGCTGCCGAAACACACAGTCGCAAGCTTGTAGGTCTATTAGATAGCTGCTTTAAGAATGAGCTGTTTAAAACTTCGGCATTGACAGCGCTTAGTACGGCAGCACTAGTTGGAGTGCATCATCGTTACCGTAAGCAACGTTATCCATCTGCGCGTTTGCAAGACTATGTGATAGGAGTGGGTGCGCAATGGCAGTCACTGTCGTTACATTTGTCATCACAGCTATCATTAGTGACGTCGCCCCAGTCAGCTGCTACGCAACAATTATCAAGGTTACAGTACGCCTATAAGCAGGCTACCAATGCTTGGCATCAGGCTTATCAAAGCTATCCATCGGGTATGGATCATGATAGTCATAGCCATGTTGATAGTGCTGGTGTAATTTCAAATTTTTCAGCAGTACATACGACGACCATGTTAGGGCGACCAGTGTGTTGGGTGAGTGGTGTGGCATCCATGCCACAAGCCGCGACGTTAACGAGCGATGAAGACTCTGTCGATGGCTATGGGGTCGTCGGTATTGATGCAGATCGTCAGATTGTGTGGCAGACGACGATGCCAGAGCGTGTACATGATATTGTTGTTCAGCCATTTTTAAATGACGCTAATAGCCAAGCAACTCGCGATGTCGTCGTTATGGGTCGTCGCCCTAGTGAGAAATTTTGGGTGTTGGATACGGCAACTGGGCAAGTAAAGTTCGCTATTGACGCATCTATTGATCGTCATTTTTATGGACATGCTTGTTACAGTTTGGATGGTATGCTGTTATATGTAACCGAAAACAATACCGTCAATCTAGCGGGTAAAATCGGTATCTACGATGTTAGCCAAGGTTATCAAAAAGTTGAGGAATTTGACTCATATGGTATCGGTCCACATGAGCTGATTATGCATCCAGATGGTGAGACGCTTGTTATTGCCAATGGTGGTATCAAGACTGAGCAAGCCTCTCGTGAGGAGCTTAATCTAGATACTATGCGACCATCACTGGTGTATCTAAACCGTCATAATGGGGCATTGCTCGAACAGGTCATTCCTGTACACAATCAGATGAGCGTACGCCATTTAGCTATGCATGACGACGGTACTGTGATGATTGGCATTCAGTTTCAAGGTGAGCGTCATATTAACGTACCTTTGGTACTTACGCATCAGCGCGGTGATACTGACTTTAAGCCCCTCATGATGCCAAACAATCAATGGCAACGTTTTCATCAGTATATCGCTAGTGTGGCGGTGGACAGTGAGCGTAACCTGTTATGTGTGACGACACCGATTGGTGGATGTGCAGCGGTGTATGATTTAAATACTCGGCAGTTGATTGATGATGTTAGTCTGCCAGATTGTGCAGGTGCATCTGTATTATCTTATGATAGTCAGTCCGTTGGCAGCCAGACAGTAAATAAACAGCGATCAGGTTTTATCGTCAGTGATGGACAAGGGCAACTGACAACTTTGACGGTGGTTTCATCCTCGAAAATGGAAATCCAGCCAGATGAAGAGTCAGCTGACAGAACGGCGTTAGCTAATAGTGTTGTTAAAGACAGTGAACGCCATAAAATGTCTTTCGATAACCATTTGCAGGCACTGTTGTGATCAGTGAGCGTGGTAGGGTATAACGATGGCTATACAGGAGACGGCATCGTTATTAATACTCTCGAAGCAACAACTTGCACAAGCAGGCATTGAGCTACAGGTTACTAAAAAGCGTGTTAAAAATATCAATTTTCGTTTGAAGCCTTATCTGCTAATGGTGTCTGTGCCATTATTTATGAATACAGTGCAGATTGCACAGGCTGTGGCTCAACGCGTGGCGTGGGCTATCGATAACCATGGGCAAGTATTGGAGAAATACAAGCGTAAACAGCACTCTTTAAGCGAATCTTCAACTGCTGATAGTCCTTTTTTTTTATGGGGTGTAAAGCAATCAACTACGCTGAGTCATGATCAAAAAATTGCCCATTACCGTGAGCAATTACTTTTGGTAATCCCCACCTTGTTGGAAAAATGGCAACCAGTGGTCGGCGCACAAGCCAATGAGATACGTCTAAAAAAATGCACACACGCTGGGGTAGCTGCAATACGCGTGCGCGTCGGGTCTGGTTATCTGTCTACCTTCCTGCCTATCTCCTTGAATGTACGGAATATGTCATCGTCCACGAGCTGTGTCATTTGCATCATGCCAATCATAGTCCAGCATTTTGGCAGACAGTAGCGACAGCGATGCCAGATTATCAGCGGTGGCATGATATGCTGGCAGGTAAAACAGGGTAGCTAGGGTGTGTTATCAATTAGCACATTTTGTGCTGTTATAATTTTTGGTGTTTCAATGATGAAACTAGATAGATAAGGATGTCATATGGAAAGTGTGAATCAGGCTGGTTTTTGGCAGCAGCGTTATGAGCAAGATAGTATTGGTTGGGATATGGGAGAAGTCTCACCACCGCTTAAAGCTTATATTGATCAATTACCTGAGACCGCGAAAGGTCAGGCCATTTTAGTACCAGGTGGGGGCAATGCCTATGAAGTCGGCTACCTATATGAGCAAGGTTTTACCAATGTTACGTTGGTTGATTTTGCACCTGCTCCGATTGAGGCCTTTGCTCGGCGTTATCCTGACTTTCCGACTGAGCATTTAATCTGCGCAGATTTTTTTGGTTTATCACCTGAGCAACATCAGTTTGATTGGGTATTAGAGCAGACGTTTTTTTGTGCGATAAATCCAGCACGTCGTGATGAGTATGTCGAGCAAATGGCTGCGCTATTGAAACCTAAAGGTCAGCTGGTTGGTCTATTGTTTGATAAAGATTTTGGGCGAAATGAGCCGCCGTTTGGTGGTACAAAAGCTGAATACCAACAGCGATTTGAAACACGCTTTAATATTGAAATTATGGAGTCTAGCTATAACTCACATGCTGCGCGTCAGGGTAATGAGATGTTTGTTACGATGCAAGTAAAAGCATGATTTCACGCTTGATATTATCCCGAGCTTGCGCTTCTAGTCGACTACGGTAGTGGGTTGTCAGATATAAGGTTGGGTGTGCCAAAAGCTGATTTAATACGTGAGTCCGTCCTTTTTGGTAGTTCTTATCAGCGACATGCGCATACTCTTGGCGTACGGATTTTGCGTACTGCTCATACTCTGACCACGGCATTCCTAAAACACTCAAGTCCATATCTAATAAATAAGCCGCATCGCTATTTTTGTTAGAACCCATCTCATCATTAATTTGATGAGAGGCGGTCATCATAATCAGCGCGTAGATATATTGGCATTGTTCAATATTTAAGTAAGGTTCTAACACTTCTACTGCAAGTCTTGCGCTTTTTAGCTCATTGTCTGAGCGTGTCGGCTCATATATTACATCGTGATAGTATAATGCCAAAGCGATAATATGTGGCTCATTGAGATCGTGCTTAACCTGTTCAAACTGAGAAAATAACTGCTGAATATGCTGCAAGGTATGATAAGCGCGTTGACGCTCATCATAATACCCAGCGATATCCTGCCAAAGGGCTTGCGACTTCTCTGGCGTGATATCGCTATCGATAGCAGATAGGTGCAAGTAAAAATGATTGCTTAACTCAGTATTTATTTGAGAGATCTCATTCATATTTACTTTTTA
Source organism: Psychrobacter sp. AOP7-B1-24 (assembly GCF_052376215.1). NCBI lineage: Bacteria > Pseudomonadati > Pseudomonadota > Gammaproteobacteria > Moraxellales > Moraxellaceae > Psychrobacter > Psychrobacter sp. AOP7-B1-24. Next base: position 18,247 of record NZ_JBQSVL010000010.1, on the reverse strand, counting down.
TTAGCATCTTCTTCAAGCGCTTGCTTAAATACTTTGCCAAGCAAATTGACGTCATCGACACGAGCATAATTTAGACGAGTGACAAAGGCTATATGGCGATGTGGTCCTTGCTCTGCTAGTGGTACCGCGACAGCGTTTTGGTTTTGTAGATGAAGCTGATCCAATGCCATCTCGGGTACCAATGTCGTCCCCATGTTGGCAAGTGCCATTTGAATAAGCGTGTTTAAACTGGCATCTGAAAAGCTTGATTTCATTTGTGCACGATCGAAATGACAGACAGAGAGCGTTTGATCAGTCAAGCAGTGACCTTCACCGAGCAGCATGAGATTGGCAGTTGCGAGCTCATCGGAATTAATGGTTTCAAGCTGGGCATGTACATCGTCTTTTGGAAATACTGCAAAAAAATCCTCTGTCCAAAACTCAAAACTGTGTAAGCCTTCTACTGCATAAGGTAGGGCAATAATAGCGGTATCGATATGACCGTAACGTACTTGTTCTAACAAGCGTTCTGTCTGCTGTTCGACGATGGTCATACGGAATTCTGGATAGTTGGCTCGTAAGGCTGGTAATACTTTTGGTAGTAAATACGGTGCAATCGTTGGGATGATACCGACAGTCATTGGATAAGCAAGCGGCGATTGATGGCTATGAGCACGTGTGGTTAGATCATGGACTTCAGAAAACACACGCTGTGCTCGCGCTAAAATATCCTCACCAATAGGAGTGATTAATACCTGTTTATTATTACGCTCAAAAATCTGCGTATCCAATTGTTTTTCTAACTCGGCAATACCCAAGCTCAGCGCGGACTGAGAGATATTACAGTCTTCCGCTGCACGTTTAAAATGACGGTGTTTAGCCACTGCTAAGGCAAACTCAAGCTGACGTAAAGTAATCATAAAATCTCTCTATTAATGGGCTTTTAACGCGATATATGTGTTGACTCATGTAGTGTGACAATGAGATTTCTGCACTCGATTTCATCTTAATGTAATCTATAGGTTATATAATCAATGACATATCACGCACTGATGATAAAAAATAGAGATAATAGTTTAACAAGTTTAATAAAACAAAACATCACATTAAAAACTTTTAACTGGATTAACAATAAAATTCGCGTATAGTTTGTCAGGTAGCCCAAATTATTAAAGGCTTAACAAAGATACTTATACCAAAAATTCCAATTAACTTAACTATAAAGGAGCCACTCATGGCGTCTATTATCAATCAAGAAATCCCAGAATTTTCAGCAGATGCGTATGTAAACGGCGAATTCAAAACCGTTACTTCAGAAGACGTAAAAGGCAACTGGGCAATCTTCTTATTTTACCCAGCTGATTTCACGTTTGTTTGCCCAACTGAGCTAGAAGACATGGCAGCTCATTACGATGAGCTAAAAGGCCTTGGCGTAGAAGTATACTCAGTATCGACGGATACTCATTTCACGCATAAAGCATGGCATGATTCTTCAGACGCTATTGGTAAAGTAAACTACCCAATGATCGGCGATCCTACTGGTAAAATCACTCGTGGTTTCAACGTTATGATTGAAGAAGCTGGTCTAGCTGAACGTGGTACGTTCTTAGTAGACCCAGATGGCCTAATCCAAGTTGCTGAAATTCATGCTGGCGGTATCGGCCGTAGCGCAAAAGATATGCTACGTAAAGTAAAAGCAGCACAGTATGTTCGTGAGAACGACGGTGAAGTTTGTCCAGCTGCTTGGGAACAAGGCGCAGAAACACTAAAACCAAGTCTAGATCTAGTTGGTAAAATCTAAATATTGGCTAAATTAGTCAAACGATTTAGATGTATGTAGTGTTGTATATAGAGATATTGACTATATCAATGCTATAAACAAAGACCCCATTAGCGATTGCTGATGGGGTCTTTTTATGTCGTTCGCTAGGGCGTGTCCTCAATCTGAACAATAGACTATAAATGGGCTAAAAATGGCTAAATTTTGCCAAACTGCGTCAAGTAGCTTGTTAGTATCTCGATATTATCTTTACTAATTTCCTTGTTTGGCTACCATTTATCTCATTTTTATCACCACTTTCAAAATGAGGACACGCTCTAATCAGGTTCTTTATTGCTTAATCATCAATAAAGCACTAAGCCTGAGACTGTAGTTCATTTTTATCAATTATCTTATAAATCTCATCTTTTAATTGCAGCTTGCGCCGTTTCATTTGTTCTATTTCTTCATCACGGCTAGCATGCTTCACCAAATCTTTTTCAAGCTGATTGATTTGTTGATCAAGCTGAGTATGCTCATCAAAAATACTGGCGAAATGGCTGTCTTTCTGCCTAAGTTCAGTAATAATATCTTTATTGTCTTGCAACGTATCAGTCTTTCTCATGTGTTCATCCTTGTTATGAAGCGCAAGCTAACAATAAGCATCCGCGCATTGTCGTTATGATTTTGAGAGTTGATTTATATTAAGCCGAAATACTAAATCATTACTGATAAGGCTTAATACTAGCAGAAAGGCTCTGTATAAATCTGTAAAACAGCCAGTCTGTCACGAGACAAATAAGAATTTTTCTTATTTGCTTAACTCGATTGTAGCGAAAAAATGGACTATGTACCATGACTATCATATTGCTAATGGTTTAATAATTAGGTGTTAAATATAATTTATGATTTGTTTTACAAAACATAGTATTTGAGTTTATCAGCTTGCCCAAAACGCTGAAAGCTATGATAATAGAGACATCAAAGGGCATAAGTCTCTTGCTTATAACATTTCAGATCAAACTATTAGTAGTAAATAAATCTTATTTAAACGCGCAATATAATAGTTGCCGTTACATATTCAGTAATAATGAGGAACAAACATGATAGACCAAAGTTTATTAGACGCGATTAAGAGCTATAGTGAAAACATGACTCGTCCTATCACCTTTGTATTGGGTAGCGGTGAGCATAGTAAGCGTGCCGAATTGATTGACTTTTTGACTAAAATCGCTGGTACGACAGATAAGATTGATTTTGATGCGACGGTGAACGATGACAGCTTACCTAGCCCGATCAGTTTTGCAGTTCGCGGTCATGCTGATGATGCGTTGATTGACACGGGTATCGTCTTTAGTGGTATCCCTGGGGGCCATGAATTTACCTCGCTGATTTTGGCAATCTTGCAAGCGGGTGGTCATACGTTAAAACTAGACGAAGGCATCCAAAAGCTGGTCAAACGTTTTAATAAACCGCTACAGTTTCAGACTTATGTATCGCTCTCTTGCCATAGCTGTCCAGATGTTGTGCAAGCGCTGAATCAGTTTGCACTGCTCAACGATGGTATTAGTAACGAAATGATTGATGGTGCATTGTTTCAAGAGCAAGTTGATGCCAATAACATTCAAGGTGTACCAGCGGTGTTCTTGAACGGTAAGCCGTTTGCCAATGGTAAGATTGACACGGGTAAATTGATTGAGAAATTGCAAGAGCAGTTCCCTGATTTGTTAAGCGATGCCGATGAAGATGATGCTGAGCAACTAGAGCAGCAAGATGTGACTATTATTGGTGCCGGTCCTGCAGGGGTAGCAGCTGCGATTTATACCGCTCGTAAAGGTCTAAAAGTAACGATGGTTGCTGACCGTATCGGTGGGCAGGTTAAAGATACGCAAGATATCGAAAACTTGATTTCAGTACCATTAACCAACGGTACAGAGTTATCAAACAACTTTGTTAAGCATTTGCATGAGTACAATATCACGCTGAAAGAGCATGTAAGCGTAAAAGACATCAGCGAAACTGAAGATGAGAACTATCGTATTCATCTGAACACTGGTGAGACGTTTGAGACTCGCAGTATTATCCTAGCCACTGGTGCTCAATGGCGTAAGCTTGGCGTACCAGGTGAAGAAGAGAACATCGGTAAAGGTGTGGCGTTCTGTGCTCACTGCGACGGTCCTTTCTTCAAAGGCAAAGATGTATCAGTTGTTGGTGGTGGTAATTCTGGTATTGAAGCCGCGATTGATTTGGCAGGTATTGTGAACCATGTGACAGTGTTTGAATTTGCTGATGATTTAAAAGCAGATCAGGTACTCATCAATAAAGCCAAAGAAAAAGCCAATATTGATATTATTACCAGCGCGGCTACCAAAGAAATTAAAGCCACAGACGGTAAAGTTAGCTCTATTGTCTACGAAGATCGCAACTCTGGTGATACTAAAGAATTAGATTTGGCAGCGGTATTTGTACAAATTGGTTTAGTACCGAATACTGGATTTATCAAAGGCTTTGTTGATTTGAATCGTTTCGGTGAGATTGAGATTGATGAGCGCTGCCGTACGGATCGCAAAGGTATCTTCGCTTGCGGTGATGTAACGACTGTACCATTTAAGCAGATTAATATTGCGATGGGTGAAGGTAGTAAAGCAGCATTAGCAGCGTTCGAGTATTTAGTCATGCAATAAGCTGTTCAGATCCAAACCGTAAAATACTAAAGTTAGTCTAAGAAGCCACCTCTTTTGAGGTGGTTTTTTTATGGAAAATGATTTATGGCTTGTGAAATCTTAAAAATTAACTTATGTTTATTAATAAATGTTAAGAGAAACTTGAAAGAATGAAACAGGAAGACGAATACTCAAATACTAAACAAAGAAATTGGCTCAAATACGTGGTTTTTATCTCTCTAATATTCAGTGTTACTCACGTTTATGCAGCACAAACGGTCGATGAAATTTTGAATGAATATTATCCTATTTATAATGAAGCTAAGCAGTGCCGAGGTATTATTGCCAATAACGGTTCATCATCTGGCGAAGAAATACCGCATCAAAGCGGATATTGCATTGAGACTGATAGACAACTAGAGGTACGAAGCAAGCAAGGTAAGCGGTTATATATATCAGTCATTGGTGACGTCGCTTTTCATGAAAGTGGTGCCGCGTCATATAGTTCTCACGCTGATACTGGTCTAGTAGGTATGTTTATTCTAAAGCCACAAGGTTCAGGCTGGGAGGTGGAATACGCTAATCCAGTGATGAATGCAGGTAGCTATGGTAAAGGCTTAAAAGACTGGAAGCTAATACAGGTTGCTCCTGACAAATGGGGATTTATTAATATTCATAGTGACTCGCATTATGTTCAATCTTTTTCTGAATATGTATTATTGACACCAGACCCTAAGTCAAAAAGAGTGATAGCTAGTCATATAGCTGCCAAAGTAACAACAGAAAACAATTCTATAGCGCCATCTGGCTGTAGTAAAGATAGAAATGTAGATTATTGCACATTGCTTAAAGCTAAACTCAATATCGATAAAACGACACTGATAAATGGTTTTTATCCGCTAGAGATTACAGTCAATGGTTATGAGTATAACTATAACGGTTCAGAAAAAAAGACATATAAAAATCAGGTCTATAGAATAGAATACGAGCCAAAAAAAGGATATCAAGCGCCTGAGAAGTATCCACTATAGTGATGTCATTTAATTGTTCAATTGAGGTATGTATGAGCCACGCCAAATTATATGGATCAATAATTAGTTTAAGATTTTTTTTTAGTTTTGCACTATTAGGTTTTGCCACAAATACCTCTGCTGCCGATAGCGTGATGGATATCCTAAAGCCGTATTATCCGCTCTATAATGAAGCATTACAGTGTCACGGTGCGATTGCACCCTCGGGCTCTGTCAGTGGTTTAACTAGAGAACCTGATACAGCTGGCTATTGTATAGATATAGATAGGCAAAAAGTAGTAGAGACGGATAAGGGTAAACGCTTATATATATTGGTTACAGGCGATGTTAGCTTCGATGAAAATGGCGATGAGGTTTTACGAGGTCATGCTGATAGTGGCTTAGTCGGTATGTTCGTTTTAAAGCCTAAAGGTAGAGGCTGGCAAATTGAGTCGGCCAATCCTTATATGAATGCCGGTAATTATGGTCTTGGCCTAGGAGGTTGGGATTTAGAGAAGTTTGCACCTAATACATGGGGCTTTGTAAATGAGCATAGTGACACGCATCAAGGTTATACTAGCACTAGCTATGTTGTATTGACGCCCAAAGGCCATGGCATTATAGAAAACTGGATTGGTGCAGGTTTTGATAGTGAGGGCTCAGATAGTTGCGGGGGTCAGGGGCAACGTCTTTGTAATGATAGGACAGCTAATCTAGATATTGATACCAGCAAAACAGTTAATGGTTTTTATACTCTAAAATTAACCGTTGATGGATACAACAAAGGCAAAAACTATAAAGACAGTGCCTACTATATTAAGTATCAAAAAGATAAAGGCTATCAAGAGACTAAAGATTATCCTTTAAAAGATATTTATTAAATAGTATATGTAAAAAGTATGATGGCAGCAGAAACAATCTGCCATCAAAAGTCTCTTTTAATGTTGCGATTAAATATACTTAATTCAATTTACAAGAGAGGCCAAGCCTAGTTCTTATTCCGAATCAAGGCAATAACTGGCAATGCAATCACATACATCAACACGCCATATACCGCCGCAGGTAAGGCGATGGCAGGCAGGCCAACGGCTGTTCCCATAATGATAGGTGCTAAAGTAATCGCAGTCGTACTGTTCTGAATACTGGTTTCTATTGAGATGGTTTTGGTGTCAAACCAGCTCAGCTTTAATAACTTAGCGGTTAAAATACTGAATATAAATAAAGCCATAATAATAAGAACCAGCTCAAGCCCCATTGATGTGAGTTGTGACTTTAGCAGCTCCCAGTTAGAAGCGATGGCAGCGAAGACGATCAATACGAAAAAGATACTGGCCAAGCCATTTAGAATACTGCTCCTACGTACCATAAAATCAGTAAATTTATAGCGAGCGAGCATACCAAGGGTGACGGGCAACGTCGTCAACAAGAACATGACAGCACCAATCTTTACCGCGCTGATAGAGCCAGTTTGGTCTTGCATAAAGTGGTTAAACGCTAAGGTGATTAGAATAGGCAAGGTAACGACTGATAACAGGCTGACCACGCCAGTGAGGGCGACTGACAGCGCGACATTGCCTTTGGCGTAATAGGTGAGCATGTTGCTGGTGACGCCGCCTGGACAAAAGCTAATCAGCATGATGCCAAACGCGATTTCGGGCGGCGGTGCCATTACTAAGACCACGGCTAACGCAATCAAAGGCACAAAAATAACTTGATTGATGAGGCCCACAACAAAGGCTTTGGGGTGATTAATAATAACCTTAAAGTCACTGGGTTTTAGCCCTGTGCCTAAAGTAAACATAATATAGGCAAGCGCCAGTGGGAGTAATGCCAGTGCAGTACCACTCATAAAACATTCCTTGTAAAATTAAAAGCCATATTAAAATGACTTTCTAAATAGAGACACATTCCTTGTGCCTCTAACATCTTAAGTGTTATTAAAAATTTAGTAAACCTTTCACCTAATGTTTGATGTGGGTTGGATTTATATTAACCTGCCAATGCTCCAGCCAATGAGACTATCTGACCAGCTTCATCTTCTTCAATGATGCGGGTTTCTGTTAATGCCGATTCTCGCCACGCTTGTATATGAGGGTTGTTTAGCATTGTCTCACAGTATTGTTTAGTCACTGGTTTTAATGTGATGTCCGAGGCATTAGCATAGGTGTGTAGCCTCAGTACCACGGGTGCAAAAAAGGCATCTGCCGCTGTAAAGTGGCCAAATAAAAAGCTGTCTTCTGCGCGCCCTGTTAGGCAGTCGGAAAAAATACTTTCAATGCGGTCAAGGTCTGCCAAGCAAGCAGGGCTAGGGTTTATTTTCGCAGTGGCTCGAATATTCATCGGCATCTCGCTACGCATACCCATCAGCCCTGAGTGCATCTCTGATACGATACTTTGGCAGTAAGCGCTGTTAATTTTGCTGATGCTATGCTGACTGCTGTTGTGAGCATCAGCATCAGACTTGCTTAATCCGGTCCAAATATTTTTATCTGTCAAATAGTCATTGACATGAATGGCAATCGCTAAGGTATCCCATACCGTGACTTTATTATCACCTTGACCATAAACCAAAACGGGCACCTTTCCCGTTGGTGCATGCTCGTCGAGAATAGGACGTGCGGAATTATCAAAAAGTTCAATCAATTGCTCATTAAAATCAATACCAAAAGCCTTGAGCAACAGCCAAGCCCGTAACGACCACGACGAATAGTTCTTATTACCGATAATGAGTAGAGGTTTTTGCATATCAATTCCCTATAATCTGCTGAATGGAGTTTTATTATGTCTCCACAAACTGTAGGTTGCCAGTGCAAAATATTAATAGTACCTATAAGAGATTCGCAGCGTTAGTTTTGTTTATTAAAAATGACAATGTGCTAATCTCTAATACATACAAAATATTGACATGCAAAGGATTGGCGAATGGATATAGAGGCATTACGTTGTTTCATCGCAGTGGTAGAGACAGGCAGTTATACGCAGGCAGCCGAGCAGGTGCACCGTAGTCAAAGTGCCGTGAGTCAAAAAATGCAAAAACTGGCTGAACAGGTAAATAAGTCGTTATTCACTAAGTCAGGACGTGTGCTTGAGTTGACTGAAGACGGTAAGTTTTTGCTTGGCTATGCGCGTCATATCATTAGTTTACATGATGATGCATTGAGACAAATGCATGAGAGCAAACAGATTATTAGACCTTTACAGTTAGGATGTCCTGATGATTATGCACAGGTAATTCTGCCTAAAGTTATCCAATATATTAAGGCATGCGTACCTAATTTGCCCGTACATATTCATTGTCATAATTCAATTCGCTTACGTGAGCTATTAAGCACTGGTGCTTTGGACGCTGCTATCGTGTCACGTTCATCCGCTAAAGAAGCAGGGCAGTTTTTGCAGCAAGACAAAGGCGTTTGGGCATTTGATGGCAACACGAGTCACTTGGCAAAAAGCTATAATAATAACTCTGGTGTGCCTTTGATTTTATTTGATGAAAGTTGCCATTTCCATCATGCCGCTATTCAAGGCTTAAGCCAAATCAATGTTGCTAGCCAAGTGGTCTGTAGCGCGAATAGCGTTGGCGCAATAAGTAGTCTAGTACTGACAGGACAGGGAATAACCGTTGTGGCTAAAAGCAGTTTAGGGCAGATGACTGCCTTAACAAATGCTAATAATCCATTGCCTTTTGTGTTACCAAAACTGCCTGAGGTTATTATCGAAATGGTCATAACCGCAAACGCCCATCCAAATTTTGGACGGGCGCAATTATCGATAGTGTGTGATAACTATTTACAATCTATGAGTGATCACTCAATCGTCTAATAAATCCATTTGCTTGGCGGCTTCATAAATACCATTAGAGCGGTTTCCTGTACGACAAAACATCAATATTGGCTGCTCAGCTTGATTGAAAAAGTCAGCAAAGGTTTCGACATGGTTTTGGTTCAGCTCACTACCTGCAAAAGAAACCTCTTTATAAGCAAGGCCAGCTGCTTTTGCTGCTGCTTCAATCTCTGCACTGGTAGGTTGATTGGGTTCTTCACCATCTGGACGGTTATTGATGATGGTTTTAAAGCCGTTTTCGGCAATCATTGGTACTTGGTCTGGGGTGATTTGTCCGGTAAAGCTAACTTGATGGCTCATAAAAGCTCCTTATTATTTTCTATATAAGTAAGTGATAAGTTTGTTATGTGATTATCATGCTAAGCCTAAACTGAACCAGCAAAACGTTAAAGCTCAGTAATGTAAAAATTATCACTATACTACAGAGTATAGGCTATAGTAGCCCTTGCATTAATGCACTTTGATAAAGCAGCTTGGCACGTGCGCCAGTACCACAAAACATAAGTATCGGTTTGGGCATAGAGTGATAAAAACTGGCAAATTGCTCTATCGTTTTCATACTTAGGCGCTCATCATCAAACGGTAGATGATGATAGGTCAAGTTGGCATCTTCAGTTGCATGGACAAAGTCACAGCTATTTGGCTGCGTTTCTGTCTCAGCATCAGGACGGATATTAAGCACAGAGCGGTAGCCAAGATCGGCAATTTTGTTACATTGGCTTGGATAAATTTGCTTATAAATGGTTAAGTTATCGGTCATAAATTACTTCGGTCGCAGATATTAAAAGGCATTTGAATATAGAATGTTTTTTAAAGTTGTCATTTAGATTGTACTTTTAGGGAGTAGCATAACACAGCTTTTAGTATGGCTAGAATTAACTATCTTTTAGAGCCTCTACTGCATCCATGGTACTCAAATAAACATAGCCTGAGAGTTCAGTGATCACAGGTGTCTGCTCAATGATATCCATGACAGGCCCTTTAATAAAGCTAAAATTTAAGTGCTTATTTTGGCTGAGAAGTTCTTTGTTAAGGCTGATCAGCATCTCTTGTCCAGTCAAGTCAATGTGATTGACAGCTGACATGATAAGGATGATTTCATGAGCTTTTGGATACTGCTGAGTGGCTTGTATCACACGGCGATGAACCGCTTCGCTATTACCAAAAAACAAGCTTTCATCAGTACGTAGCATCAATAAGTTGTCGAATGTCACCACATCATGACGATTGATGTTACGAAAATGTCCTGTGCCCGCCAATTGCCCCACAATGGCCACGTGCGGTTTGCTTGACTGCCAAATCAAGCTAGCAAAAGACACCATCAAACCAATCACTAAGCCAGTATTTAGCCCAAACATCAAAACACCAGCAAAGGCTGCCATAAAGCTAGCCGCATCGATACGGTCACGTTGCCATGCTGATTTTAAGGTTGCTATATCAATGAGGCCAATGATAGAGGCCATGATGGTCGCGCCTAATATGGCATAAGGAAGTGGTGATAAGGTATTGCCAAAAGCGATTAAAGCGGCCAGCATAACTATCACAGTCACCAGACTGGCCACAGGCGTCTTGGCACCTGAGTCAGCATTGATTGCGGTGCGTGAAAAGCCACCGGCGACAGCAAAGCTCTGGAAAAATCCCCCCGCAATATTAGCAGCACCCAATCCAGTTAGCTCGCGGTTGGCATCAAAGGTCTCACCACGTAAGCGCGCATAATTGCTCGCAACTGAGCTACTTGAAACAAATACAATCAGTGCCATCAGTCCTGCGCTAGGTAATAGGTTCAGCGCGACATCAAAGTTTGGCACATAGGGAAGGGTGAAATTGGGTAGTCCTTGCGGAATACTACCAATCGTTGCCACACCGCTCGTATGCCAGTGTAAGCTGATACTTAAGATAATCGTTATACCAAGCAGAATAAGCGGAAATAAACGTTCTGCCCATTTGGCATAAGCTAGTGGTAACCAAGATTTCCATACCCATTTACTGCCATAACGATTAGCAATGAGTAAAGTAAAAGCGATGATTCCGATAAGCAAGGTTAGCGGATGTAGCTGATGGAAATACAGTTGCATACTCGATAAATAACCGAATAATCCGTTCCCTGAGATAGGGATGGCGGTCAAGTATTTAAGCTGACTAATAAAAATAAGTACCGCAGCACCACTGATAAAACCAGCAGAAACGCCCCGACTGATAAACTGCATAATCCAGCCAAGTTTGAGCCAACCTGCTAGCCATAACATCGCCCCCACCATTAATGACAGTAAGCTGGCCATCAACACATATTGCTGAGCACTATCTGATGCGTAGGGATGTAGACTGCTGGCCGTCATGATTGCTGTGATAGCCACAGGTCCTATCGCTTGGACGTTACTTGATCCTATCCAAGCATAAACAATAACGGGCACTATAGCGGCGTATAAGCCATAAACTGGAGGCAGTCCTGCCAACACGGCATAGCCCAGACTTTGTGGAATTACAAGCACACCAACGACCAACCCTGCGATGACGTCAGTCGGCAGCGCAGACAGCTTGTATTGGCGTAGCCAAGCAGGTATTAGACGAGCGGCAATAGAAGGCATAACAATAGGTCGCCATCATAAGAAAAAATTTAACCATATCTGGGTATTTAGTGTACAAACTATCCGTCTATTTTGGCACAAAAGCGTTGATAAAGTAGGTCTAGTACTGCTAAAGCATCATCACTGGCGATGCTATAGTAGATTTGCTTACCTTCGCGGCGTGTTGAGACGAGCTTATCCTTACGTAGGATGCCTAGTTGCTGTGATAAGCTTGGCTGCCCAACGCCAACCAGTTTCTCAAGCTCACTGACGCAGTACTCTCCTTGAGTCAGCTGACATAGGAGTAACAAGCGATCAGGATGCGAGAGTGACTTTAGTAGCTGGCTAGCTTGCATAGAGGCTTGTTGCATTTGCTCAGCAAGGTCTGAAGGTACAAGGTCTGCTTCACTGGGTGAGATATTGTCGCTAGCGCTAATGTTCGATGTGCTCAGTACTGAGGTATTCAGAGCGAGCTCCTTATATAGAGTATAAATGGTGAAGTTTGAAATTTATGAATAAACATACTTAATTATCGATGATATTGTAAGGCATATCAAGTTATGTTTATTTACATTATATAAATTGATAAATTGTTTGGTAATTGCTATATTAGCATACATAGTAAGTCAGTATGTAATGGTAAATACGATAACCAAGCGCATATTATACTTAAGAATTTATAAAAAAATAAAATATTCATACAAAAGAAAAGAGGTAGCCATGCAAGTACATTCTTTCTTACACAGCGATACAGAAACCTATACTCACGTACTCGCAGACGTTCAGAATCAAGTATGTGCCATCATCGATCCAGTATTAGATTTTGATGCCAAGTCAGGACGTACTGGTACTATTAGCGTTGATGGGGTGATTGAGTTTGTGCGTGAGCATGGTTGGAAACTGAGCTATATCATAGAAACCCATGCCCATGCAGATCATATATCAGCTGCTGCTCACGTAAAAGAGTCACTTGGTGGGCAGCTCGTCATAGGTCAACATATCACCGAAGTACAAAAAATATTTAAGCAGATTTTTAACTTTGACACCAGCTTTCGCACTGATGCCAGTCAGTTTGATATTTTAACGGATGATGGTGAGACTTTTACACTTGGCGACATCACCATTACAGTCATGTATGTACCTGGCCACACGCCGGCTGATATGGCTTATGTGGCTTCTGACAATGAAAAAACAGTGGTCTTCGTCGGCGATACTTTGTTTGCACCTGATGTGGGTACGGCTCGCTGTGACTTCCCGGGTGGAGATGCCAAAACTTTGTATCACTCAATTCAAAAGCTACTTGCACTACCTGAAGATACGATTATGTATCTGTGCCATGACTATCCGAGCAAAGGTCGCAAGCATTGCCCAACCACTACTGTTGCTGCGCAGAAGATGGGCAATATCCATGTAAAAGATGGTATCAATGAAGCAGAGTTTGTACAAATGCGTGAACGCCGTGATGCGACTCTTGATATGCCGCGTCTGATTATTCCATCCGTACAAGTCAATATTGATGCGGGTCATTTTCCAAAGGCAGAAGACAATGGCACTCGTTATTTGAAAGTACCAATTAATGTTCTTGGACAGTGAATTGATATAAGCGTAAGTAAGAACTGAAATCTTATGTAAGTACAAGGTGAGAGTCAGTTGTCATAATATCTGTTTGTTGCATTCAAGCATGATTTATTGTCGACTGAATGTTTATCGTCACTGTTGTTTTTTTAGTCTTGTTAAGGAGATTGTCATGGGTATTAATGTTGGTAGTACAGATCGTACACTTCGTATTATCGCTGGTGTCATCATTATTTCGGTTGGTGTCTATTATCAAAGTTGGTGGGGTGTGGTTGGTTTGGTGCCACTATTGACGGGATTGTTTCGTTTCTGTCCACTATACAAAATGTTGGGTGCCAATACTTGTAAACGTTAACATGAATCACTTACTAAGTGATGTCATGATAAAGTAATAAACAAGTTAAGAGTGTGGGTCAAAGTAGCTCTGTTCAAGACATACATGGTCAGTATAGGAGTCATCATATGAGTGAAAAAAAGATGCAAGACTATTATTTGGTATGTCCACACTGCCAAGCGACCAACCGTGTGCCAGCAGTAAAACTAGATGCGGCGCCGAAGTGTGGTAAATGTGGTCAGCTTTTATTGACCGGCAGTCCTCACGAAATGAATACGCAAACTGCGAACAAAATCATTCATAAAAATGATGTATTGACTATCGTTGATTTTTGGGCAAGTTGGTGTCAGCCTTGTATTATAATGGCACCGCAGTTCAAAAAAGCGGCTAGCCAACTACCGCAGGTCGTTTTTGCGAAGATACAAACCGATAAATACGAACAAGCGGCCGCTCCTTATAATATTCGTAGTTTGCCAACCATGGTGGCCTTTAAACATGGTAAAGAAATTGCACGACAATCAGGTGCGTTGCCAAGTGATCAAATCGTCCGGTGGGTGCAGAGCTTAAAGGCTTAGGATAAGGCTCGGATTTTTTGCTGATATCATCATATAAATACAAAAAAGCCAATATGCATATCGCGTATTGGCTTTTTTTAGTGATGACAATGTAAAGCTAAGTTCAATGTGAACCATCAGTGATACTACTTTGAGTATTACTCGCCATAAATTTTGATACCATCGACAAAGTCACAGTTTTGAATACGGGCAGATTGCACAATTGCATCACGCTCACCATAGAGACGCGATAATTTTGCATCGCGTGCTTTGGTGTTTTCGCTTTTACCCAGACCAAAGCTGATGTTAGGGGAAATACCCCAACTACCTGCCGAGACACCGATACCCACACCAGTACTAGATAGAGTTGATTGCTCGTTTAGCGCTGCATCCACATAACGATTGACGCGGGCATACTCTTGGTTGAGTGCTTGGCAGTCGTAGCTTTGATAAGTGCTTGGTGGTACATACTGTGGCGTTACATTGCCGGTAGAAGCACAGCCTGAGAGCCCGAAAATGCCAGTAGTCGCAAGTAGTGTCGCTGTCGCAAGAGTTTTCATCGTAGCTCCATGAGGCTAAATGGTTGTAGTTGTATTTATTTAAGATAGCAAAAATAACATAATTAAGATAATGAAAATATATCGACTATTAAATATAGGGCGTGTTGAACATTCACAAATAGTCTCTGTCAGTGCCATGGTTGAATAATCAACACCCCTAAATGCTCTTAGTAGTATAGCTGTTTCTACAAATATAGAGCATATCATCCTGCTAAAGCGCTATCAAAATAAGTTGCCAGGTTTTGCAAAGGCAAGTACCACAATACCTAGATATGCGATACCAGCAATGAGAATACCTGCCTTCTGTTGGTTAGGTGTGGAGTGATTATTAAAAGCTTTTACACTAGAGCTAATAGCTGCAAAGAGTAAAATTATTTTGGCGAACACCCACTGTACAGGCGCATTGACACTCATTAGCTGCATTAGCATAACAGCCCCTGATACAATCAAAAAGGCATAGAGCATATGAGAGATTATCTTAACTGGACGTGGTGCTCGTCTATTCGCGCTTAATACCAAATAACTTTGATATAAGAATAGCACAACGATCAGCAAGGCTATGAGCATATGTAAATGTTTCATTGAATATCGTTTTCCTTAAAGTGGCATGTTCTTAGCTGGTTTATAGAATTCAATTATCGTCTAAAAAATGTTGCTCAAATAGTGTCTGTTGAACGTTCAACAGACCTTAATATCTATTTAGTTTTTTATTGTTTATTTTGTCCGGCACATGATGGGCTATTAGGACTTTGTCCTTGCCACTCGATTGGTGTATAGGCATGGATAGCCAATGCATGTACTTGACCACCTTGTGATGTTAGCAGTGAATTAACCCGTTCATATACGAGCTGATGGCGTGCGACTAATCGTTTACCTTCAAAAGCATCACTGACAATAGTGAGCTTAAAATGGCTTTCTTTGCCGTCAAAATAGCCAGCATGATCCATCGATTCATTTATCAATTCTAAATGTTTTGGCTGTAAAGATTGTAGCTCGGTATTGAGCGCATCAGCGATTGGTGTGGTACTCATAGCAGTCCTTTTATATATTTTACTTAGAGTGTGACCTCACTTTTAGATGAGTGAGATAATTATCGATTAAGTTGAGGAAATGCCCTAATAGCCATTAGTATTATGTGAATAATATATTATATGTATTATAGCAGACGTCGTTATTTGAACAGTGGGCTATTAATTTGCATACCTTGCGGTCATGTTCAATCATTACTTGAGTCAAGTTGCTACAAAATATGGTAATAAGCAACAAGGTTTTTGAGTATTATCATATTTTGTTAAAAAAGAAAAAGAGCAGGGCACAATAGATAGGTGCACTCTGCTCTTAAAGCGTAATTCGTATTGACTTAGTGTACAGAGTCTACAACGACATAATAAATTAACGACGAGCCTTTTCATACAGTGGCATCACTTTAGGCATTAGGGACTGCAGCTGAGAAATACGATTGCTACTAGATGGGTGAGTGCTTAAAAACTGTGGCGGCTCGCCTTCGCTTGCCTTCTGCATTTTTTGCCACAAACTAACTGCTGCTTGTGGGTTATAACCTGCACGCGCCATCAGCTCAAGACCAATCTGGTCGGCTTCAGACTCTTGAGTACGGCTATGAGGTAAGCTTAAGCCTAAATTACCGGCAGTACCTGCTAACTCGGTTTGTCCTTGTGATAAACCAAATATACTGGCAGCCACACCGATACTTGTTTGCGTTGCATATTCACGAGAGAGACGCTCACGTGAGTGCTCTCGTAGTGCATGTGACATCTCATGTCCCATAATCGCGGCAATCTCATCATCAGTTAGGCTCAAGCGATCAATAATCCCTGAATAAAACATAATCTTACCACCAGGTACCACAAAAGCATTTAGCTCATCGGATTTGATGGTATGTACTTCCCAATCCCACGCTGCCGCATCTGTGCGGTAGACACCAACCTGACCAATCAAACGATTGGCAATAATTTTTAGGCGATTGAGTTGTGCAGAGTCGGTATCTAGTACGCCACTCGACTTGGCTTCTTGTATCGTATTAGCATAGCTTTGTGCTGACAATTCTAAAACTTGCTCACTAGAAACTAATAACAGCTGCTGACGATCAACTCCAATGGTACCTGTATTAGTTGTGCTAGTACAACCGGCTAAAGTCAATGTTGATAATGATACTGCCATGACGGTAGTAGTCAGTAGTTTTTTCATAAAAACATCCTCGCTGTAAATGATAAAAGGAAAAGTTGAACAAAGTATGGGGAGGTAGCATAAGTCGAAAGTCAGTTAATTATCGATAATTGGCTAACATATGTTGTTCTGCCTCAATTATAAAAAATCACTTGAACTGTTATTAGGGCGTGTCTTAGTTTTTAGCTTATTTAGATGATTAGCGAGCGAATTTAAGACACAAGCTCCATCTAAGTATAATAATGTGAATGCAGCAAAACCAATGTAGAAAAAGTAACAATACAAGGTATGATTGTAAGCAAAACAGCCATGTATAAGCATGAAATTAGGAGAAAGACGTAATATTTATGCCTTGTTCTCTTCAAAAACAGAATCAAGTGATGGCGATACATGTTATTTAGTACTTTTTTGATTAGATAGTCTTAGACTACTTTTATTACCGTAAAATTATTTTTACTCTCTTACGGTAGGTATTTGTCATTAAATCAAATGCTTAGTTGATATTATATAGTAAGAAAATAACGTCGGTAAATTTATTAGAAATAAATACTGAAAAAGGTGTTGACACACTCAGAATTTTTGCTAAAATAGCCATCCTATCGAGACGTAGTAGTTAA
Source organism: Psychrobacter sp. AOP7-B1-24 (assembly GCF_052376215.1). Lineage (NCBI taxonomy): Bacteria > Pseudomonadati > Pseudomonadota > Gammaproteobacteria > Moraxellales > Moraxellaceae > Psychrobacter > Psychrobacter sp. AOP7-B1-24. The sequence goes on along the minus strand of NZ_JBQSVL010000010.1, from coordinate 608 downwards.
CTATTATAACTTGATAATTAGCGGGAATAGCTCAGTGGTAGAGCATAACCTTGCCAAGGTTGGGGTCGAGAGTTCGAATCTCTTTTCCCGCTCCAAATTCTAAAAAGCCTCACTTAACAGTGAGGCTTTTTTTTGTGCATGAAATATTAAAAATAACTAGAGCATGTTGAGTATGCGACCATGGTTCTTCTAATGGCTATAGTTGCTTCAATACATAGGAGGGTTAAGATACCTGTCCCGCCACTATAAAAGTACGACTGCTTTAGCCTCGCTTTAAACATTAAATATATCTTTATATTTGGTTGTCTTGTACTACCTCTAAATTGAACCGACATATCTTGAACTGTCTATGGCTATCCTAGCTTATTTATTCTATGATTTTTCTGTTATATAACGCTGTTCTTTGGTTTTATAAGAATGACTGTTGGCCATCTTTTGGAACAAAAAAATAGTGATGATTAATGATAGCGTTTCTTGAATAAAAATAGTTATTAGTAGCAATAATTATTTAAGTTCTTTTGCGACTTCTTGGGTATTTCTATTTCTCTGCATCTCGTATTATTGATTTGATGATGAAAGCCTCTAATAAATATGTTTTTAGTGTTAAT
>NZ_JBQSVL010000009.1:0-83108 GCF_052376215.1 Psychrobacter sp. AOP7-B1-24 | reverse complement strand
CATTGACTTGGTTTTTTCTATAGTCAATCCTAAATAAAAAAGGTACAAATACAACCACGCGATACAGAGATACATTTTTCTTGCTTGCTGTGCCTACGCAGACAGAGGCTGTGAAAATATAATCCGTATCGCTGTATTCATTTTATAGTGGATCGACTATATAACGCTACAAACAATGAAATACTTTAACGATACTAAAGACTCTTATGGCTGCTTTGATAACACCTATACAGGAACTACCTGATATATATCCTCTTATTGATACCCACACTCATTTTGATGAGCCAGTATTCGATAATGATAGAGCATTACTGGTGCAGCAAGCTTATTCAAAAGGCGTGCGTCATTTGGTTTTAGTGGGATATTTATACAAACATTTTGAGCGTATGTATGATGCTGAGCGACTATTGAATACCACAAAAACATCTAATAGCCAAAAAGTGTCACATATTGAAAGTCATATTGCGGTGGGTTTGCATCCATTTTATATTAATGAGCATAGTGAAGAGCACTTGAAAAATATGGCAAAAATGATTGCTGATCGGTGCCCGCTAGCAATTGGTGAAATAGGATTGGATACTTTCACTGCTGAGATGAAAGTTCCTAGTGTCTTTGCAAAGCAAGTGCAGTTTTTTCAGGCGCAATTGGATATGGCAGTGTTGTATCAATTGCCCGTGATATTGCATATTCGAAAAGCGCATGCAGAAGCATTGTCCATATTGAAAGCACATGATTATGATGCACATAAATTAGGTGGTATTGCACATAGCTTTAGTGGTGGTGAGCAAGAAGCAAAGGCTTTTATAAAGCTAGGATTCAAACTGGGCGTGACTGGTCAAGTTACCAACCCAAATGCCAAAAAACTGCGCCGTGCTATTCAAGCAGCTGTCGATAGTCACGGTATTGAATGCTTGGTCATAGAGACGGATTGCCCAGATATGATGCCCATCATATGTCAGACGTCAGATAATATTTGGTCTGATACACAGTCACATGACCGTAATATTCCTGCCAATCTGTCATGGGTATTGTTGAGCTTAAGTGAGTTACTTGAGGTGTCGCCAGATAGACTTGCTAAGCAATTATGGAACAACAGTTGCAACGCTTTGCGCACGACATGGGCTTATCCATTATAATAGTAATACCTGTTATCGACCATTGCTAACCAAGTTTTTGATAGGACATGGATTGGTAATAAATCGCTGAGGTAAGAGAGACTCACACAATTTAAAAGAGCATGTAATCTGTTATGAGTGAAACACGAGAATTCGAACTGACAGAGTCAGTCACTATTAAACACTCTGTCATCGCTGAGGTGACGAAAAAAGACGATCAGTATGAACGTCGTTTTCAAGGAACACGAACGCTCTATAGTGCGTCAGTTGTTGATACTTTCGCTGCTGCTCATGTTTATGTTATTGGTGTAGGAGGGGTTGGCTCTTGGGCAGCAGAAGCCTTAGCTAGAACGGCAGTTGGAAATATCACCTTGATTGATTTGGACGTATTGGTTGCTTCTAATGTTAATCGGCAGTTGCCTGCACTAGATAGTACTTTTGGCCAAAGTAAAATTGGCGCAATGGCTGCACGTATTCGTGAAATCAATCCTAAGGTAACGCTCAATTTGATTGATGATTTTTTGACGGTAGAAAACGTAGCAGCTTTATTACCAAGTCGTGATGAAGCAAAGACGGCTACTGCTCAAGGTAAGCCGATCGTTATTTTAGATTGTGTCGACGATATGAATGCTAAGTTGGCCATTGCTCTACATTGTCGTTTCAATAAGCTAAAACTGGTTTGTGCAGGTGGTGCAGGTGGCAAGATAGATCCTAGCCAAATTAGGGTAACTGACTTGCGAGATAGTTATCAAGATCCGCTACTAGCTAAATTACGTAATAAGCTGCGCCATGAAAAAGGTATTAATAGTGCTTTAAAAGAAAAGTTCGGTATTAAATGTGTTTATTCTACAGAGCCACCACGGATAGATAAGAGTTGTCAAACAGGTGGGCTACACTGCGGTGGATACGGTTCAGCAGTCGTAGTTACATCAGTGGTTGCGATGATGATGGTGAGCGAAGCATTACAATTATTGATAAAACAGACGGACAATAAACTGAGCGTCTGATCTTATTTAATGGAGTCCATCTTGTCTATATTTAATATACCTAAACCTAGCTATCCAGTAGCGGCAGATGAAGAAGAGCGCATCCATAAGCTTAAGAAGTATCAAGTGCTGAATGATAATGATGATCCTGCATTCAAGCGTTTGGTCGAACTTGTAAAATTGTTTTTTGACGTGCCTATCGTTGCTATTACTTTTATGGATGATAATACACAGTATCTAAAATCTGCGAAAGGACTTGGCGATATATGTAGAACGACACGTGAAGTGGCTATTTGCAATTATACAGTGTTGTCTGATGAAGTCTTTATGATACCTGATTTATCGATAGACAGTCGTTTTAGCCGAAACCCGTTAGTTACAGAGGATCCTTATTTGCGCTTTTATGCTGGCGCGCCAATTATGATTTACGAAGACAATAAAAGCTACCGCTTAGGTTCTTTATGTGTGATGGATACCCAGGCAAATTATGAATTTGATGAGCAAAAAGCAAATATCTTGTCTCAGTTTGCGATGATGACAGCAGATGCTTTGCAGCTACAAGATAAACAGCGTGATGCCAAACATGCTAATGAAATGAAGTCGAGCTTTTTGGCGAATATGAGTCATGAGATCCGCACTCCAATGAATGGTATCATTGGCATGGTGGAGATGTTGAGTGAAACCAATCTGAGCACTGAACAACAAGATTACGTGGATAATATCAAAGTTTCTAATGAGCACTTGATGGTAATTATCAATGGTATTTTAGATTTATCGAAAGTTGAATCTGGAAAAATGACCATTGATGCCATTCCAATCAACTTATCTGGATTATGTAATGAAGTGGTGAGCCTTTTTGCTGTCAGAGCACGCCAGCGAGGGTTGGTTTTAGACTATCACTATACCGAGTCATTATCTCCTTATGTGAAAGGAGACCCAGTGCGCCTCAAACAGATTATTGCTAATCTCGTCAATAATGCGATTAAATTTACTCGTGAAGGCGGGCGAGTTAGTATTGATGTTAAACATGTATTCAACTGTCAGCATAAGGGCTTAGAAAAGTACAGTGCAGATAACTACCATCTTCAAGATGTTACAACAAACAATACAAATGATACTACTACTCACGATGTAACCACCAAATGTGCTCGTGATCAGGTCATGACGTTATGTATTGAGATCACCGATACGGGTGTTGGTATTAAGGCAGAGTCGTTAGATGCTATATTTGATGCTTATGATCAAGCAAATAAATTCACACATCGTCTTTATGGTGGTACTGGTCTTGGGCTTTCAGTTTGTAAGTCTTTGGTGAATTTAATGGGTGGTTATATTGATGTAGATAGTGAGGTAGGTGTCGGTACAACCTTTAGGGTTTTGTTGCCTTTGCCTGCTGTCGATGAGAACCAATACGAAGCGTGGCAAGATGAAAATGACGCTACTGTGATTGAGTCTACCCACGAGCGTGCTGGTCATATATTGCTGGTTGAAGATGATAGCGTCAATGCGATTATCGCCAAAAAAGCCTTGAAAAAGAGTGGTCATATCGTTACACATGTTGCTGATGGGCAGCAAGCAATCGAGATTTTTGCGCGTTCTCCTGAACGTTATGATGTTATTCTAATGGATCATCATATGCCTATATTAGATGGTGTGCAGGCTACTATTAAATTACATGAGCTCTATGACCCTAAATCATTGCCGCCTATTATTGCCTTGACTGCCAATGCAATGGATGGTGAGCGCGAAAAATACCTAAAGATAGGTATGCAAGATTATTGTACAAAGCCTTTCAAACAAGAGCAGTTAAATGCATTAGTGCAGTATTGGTTGATACAAAAGCAGTTACTCGACGAAGAGTGATTATGTATGAAGCGTAACTATGTATGAAGCGTAGCCGTGTACAGAAGGTTTGCATAGATTGCTGTATATCATTGTCATCAGTACAAAAAAAGCTGAACGACTTATCAAGTCGTTCAGCTTTTTTATTGAATAATAAATAGTGGCTATCAATTACATTGAGCACTATTATTTTTTAGTACCATTAGCTAACGCGAGTCTGATAATCACCAGTGCGGGTATCGACACGCACGACTTCGTCTTGCTGTACAAATAATGGAACACGTACAACCGCACCAGTCTCTAATTTAGCAGGTTTGCCGCCACCACCAGAAGTATCACCACGCACGCCAGGATCTGTTTCTGTGATTTGCAACTCAACAAAGTTAGGCGGTGTTACTGACAGAGGGGTACCATTGAATAAAGTGATGGTACATAATGCATTGCTGTTTTCTTTTAGCCACTGTGTTGAATCGCCCATTGCTGTTTTGTCAGCTTGGATCTGCTCAAAACTTTCTGGGTCCATAAAATGCCAAAACTCACCATCGTTGTATAGATAGTTCATTTCAGTATCCATTACATCAGCAGCTTCTAAGCTGTCACCTGACTTAAAGGTTTGTTCCAATACTTTGCCACTACGAAGATTGCGCAACTTCACACGGTTAAAAGCTTGGCCTTTACCTGGTTTGACAAATTCATTTTCAAGAATGGCACAGGGATTGCCATCCAGCATAACTTTTAGACCAGCTTTAAATTCATTAGTAGAAAAACTTGCCACAAGAGACTCCTAAGGGTTGTAAATATGATGAGAGATAGTGGGATATGGGGCTTGCTGTATCAAAATCGCTGATTACGCTTAGTGTCTAAAGGATAGGTCGTATGCTTTGATAGGCTACGTACTAAGAGCGTATAATATCGGATTTTGGGCACAGGTAATAGGCTGTCATGATAAACCATTTAATCACACAAAAAAACTGGAAAACACAATTATCCGAGGCCATTACTTCTATTGATGAGCTATTAAGTATCTTACAGCTTGAAGCAGTGCGAGAAAATATCTATGTGCCTAAGCATTTTGAGCTACGAGTTCCACGTGCTTTTGTAGCAAAAATGACCATTGGTGATAGTGAAGACCCTTTATTAAAACAAGTATTACCAGATCAGCAGGAGCAAATAAAGGTCACGGGTTATGTGGCTGACCCTCTAAGCGAGAATACACAAAACCCTATCAAAGGCATGCTCCATAAATACCAGTCAAGAGTGCTGTTGACCATTACAGGCGCCTGTGCCATTCACTGTCGTTATTGTTTTCGGCAGCATTTTGATTATAGTGCAAATATGCCCACGGCTGAGGCAAAAGAAAAAATCATTGATTATATTACCGTACATACTGAGATTAATGAGGTTATTTTGAGTGGTGGCGATCCACTGAATGTGACAAATAGACGTTTATTTGCATGGTTAGATACGCTTGAGTCTCTCCCTCAGTTGACCACTATTCGTATACATACTCGTTTGCCATTGGTCATTCCAGAGCGTTTAGATGATGCATTATTGACAAGACTATCCCAAAGCCGCTGCAACATTGTGATGGTGATTCATTGTAATCATGCTAATGAAATAGATACACTGACAGCAGAACACTTGCAGCGTGCACGAGCTGCTGGCATTACCTTATTAAATCAAGCCGTTTTATTAAAAGGTATTAATGATAGTGTGGAGGTGCAAGCACAATTAAGCCAGTGTTTATTTTCATGTGGTGTGCTACCTTATTATTTACACGTATTGGATAAAGTGTCTGGTGCCGCACATTTTGATATCGATGAACGGTCATCAATTCAGCTTTACTGGTCATTATTGGCGGTGTTACCAGGTTATCTCGTGCCAAAATTGGTCAGAGAGCTGCCGAATAGACCTTTTAAGGTACCAATTAACATTTACAATGAGTATTAATATAGGCACTATAGTGTATCTAAAAATTAGTGGACAAAGAATGAGTTTGTTAGTACGTACGGACTGTTTATTGGTGTCATTTTTTAGAGAAAATATAAAATGAAGCTAAGATTAATGTTTTTATAAGCATTATAAGGTACTAGCTGTTGTAAGGCAGTGTCTATTGTTGGCGACACATCTTGACGTTAAGTCATCATTTAAAGCGAATCTTCAATTTAATTAATCGTTATTTAAATGGACTGAAGGTCGCCAAATAGCTGGTTAATATCCCAATATTATCAGCGCTAGTTTTCTCGTTTGACGGTAGTTTATCTCATGTTTATCATCGTTGTTTAAATGAGGACACGGCCTAGTCAGTATAGGTAAGTCTATTGTGTTTCGTTACTGTGTTAGAGTATATTCATTTATTAGTATAAATTATCTTGATACCATAGTGCCTTTATATGAGATTGCCTATATATCATTGTGCGTTACCTGATTAAATACTTTCCTCCTGCCAAGTTACTCAAAGCCACTAGGAAGAATGATGATAACTTTATCGATGTTTCAAGAGTACTTATCTTCTGAAGAGCCATTGCCGCCGCTACTGAATAAAATGGCAAATGGCCAAGAGGGTTATTTACGTAAACTATTGGCAGGACTGTCTTCGCAAACACAGGCAGAGCAAGCCGAGCAATTAGAAAAAATACTGACAGTATTACGCGTCGCCAATATAGATGAGCAGCAACGTCTTAAATTAATGGTTGCTGTAATTAGTGCCTCAGATCAGTTAATTGCGGCACTGCGTCAGCATTTTATTTATGAGACAGGAGCACTGAGTAGTGTTCAGGTGGGGTATGTAAACCAGATAAAGTCACTATATTATCTAATTATCATGGTCTATGACAGAGTGATACGCCATAATACCTCATTGTTAAGCCGTCAGCGTAAATATACTACCAGTGATGGTTGGCATCGCTATTTTAGCAGTGACAAGACACTATCCACCACACTTGCTGTCGCCATTTATCAGTCATTGTTGATGTACCAAAGGCTCCTGTTTACAGAAGTGCTTTGCTATCAAAAACCATCACCTTATTTATGGGCTAAAATCAACCAGCTGTATTATCTTGCATATCAGCATCATGTAGTTGGTATCGATTTAAGTAAGATGATAGATATTTCGCGGGCCAGCAATATACATCGTTTGTATTGTCAAATTTGTTTGCATAGTTTATTAAATGTACGTGCTATGCGTCGTCCTAGTATCTTGCTAGTACAGCGCCTGTTAACCGAATGGGCTGAGTATATTGTTGCGACGATAGAACCGAAAACGGACACTCGAATATTTGTTGATTTACAAAATGATAAGCCACCCACCTATTTGACTGCCAGTTCTGCAATTAATCCATATGAAGATCGCTATCACTGTTTATTTATAGAATTAATGCCGATGCTGGAATACCTTAGTTCACGCTGTCAGGTCTTAGTTCAAGAAGGCAGTGAAGGGCTTGAGAGTTACTTACTTAACAATATAGCGATGACAATGCGTTACCATTATCTAAAGTCGCCACCGAAGTTAGTGAAGAAACGTAATGTAAAAAAAGAAACTGTTTTGGTTACAGGCTTTAATAATATTCATTATCATGTAGGTGGTTCACATCTTTTTGCAAGCTTAATTGCGATGAATGAGCTACCAGAAAAGCATCGACCTCGTTATGATACGGTTAGTAAAAAACAGGATAGTAGTGATATATTGGCCAGTGAAATTTTTGATGCTAACGATCAGTCATCACTATTTCGTACGCTGATATTACCTTCAACAGTAGATGTTTTGGATGAAGAAAGTGCTCGAGTAAGCCTTACTGAAGAAAATCTTCATGCATTAGTCGCTGACGATGATGTAATGGCTGACGATGTTATTATTAAGACTGCACCGCCCTTGTTATATCTTATGAGCCTTTTTTTAGTCTGTCGGTCTGAGACAGTTGCATCACCAGATTGGTCAATAGGTGTAGTGCGTTGGCTGAATCTGGATACTGACAAACCAGAAGTTGATTGGCAAGTGCTTGGAAATCAAGTTGTGGCTTGTGGGCTGCGTTTAGAAGGCACAGAAACACGCAGTCAGCACTTTGTACCAGCATTTATTCTTGGTAGGGAGGAGGAGCTTCAAACTATCGGGACTATGATAGTGCCAACAGCTTACTTTCAAACAGGTGACAGAGTCATCATGCGTATCAATGCCAAACAAACCTCGTTACGTTTGGGTAAGCGTCTACTGATTACAGATGAGTTTAGTCAGTATGAGGTCGTACAGCTATAGCTGTTGGGTTTTGCCAAAAAAATAGAAAAGTAGTGATATGAATAGAGATTTGGTTAGGCATTATTTAAATAGAGCTTGAGCTTCAATAGCCATAGAAGTCAGTCATGCTAGACAATGATGGCAAGTTAGTCTGCAACCGGTTATATTATTGTCTATAATGATAAATATTATTACTCTCGTTTATATAATATCTGTGGTTAATAAGCATGTTATTTCGATCTAAAAAGTATACCCGTGTTATACAAATCGCTAAGTCTATTCTTCATAGTACACTCTGTACTAGGTTGATCTTTTGGAATGTGCGTAAGATATCGAAAATAACATATAAAAATAAGATCATGTTTTAAAGGCTGATTATGCGTACTCAATCCATCTTGAATTTGTTAGTTATCGATGACGATCAGCTATACGCTGAGCACCTTGTACACTTATTAGGTAGTTATTATGATGATGTGAATTTAGGATTTTTAGATGATAAAGAAGAGCTGTTAAAGTCGCTACGACAGTCGTGGGATGTTTTGGTATTTGGTAATGCCTATGATATGAATTTCACAGATGTCGTGGGTATCGTTCAAGAGCAAGATATTGATCTCCCTATGATTTGCCTGTTGGATGAAAAGATGGCATCGCCCATTCGTAAGAATGAGGCGTTACCTAATATTATCAGCGGCACAATGGTCAAAGCACTCAAAGTAGACGAAGAAATGGCAGTGGTCATGTCTATTTGTTTGCAGCACGATAGCTTACGCAGTCGCCGTGAGCTCAAAACATTACGACATGTACTCTCTGAAGCTGAGCAACGTGCCAATGTCTTGATTAAAAACTCTAAAAGTGCGGTTGCCTATATAGATGAAGGCATTCATATTTTTGCCAACGACCCTTACCTTCAGCTTTTTGGTTTTGACTCGATGCATGATGTCATCGGTGTACCTATTATTGACCTGATTGCAGGTGGTGATAACGTCAAAGGGTTTAAGCAGTTTTTGCGTCAGTTTGCTAAAGGTAATCGTCAAGAAGTAGAGTTTAAGTTTGAAAGTATACGAACAGATGGTAGTACTTTTGAAGCAAAGTTACAGCTGGCTGCTGCAACCTTAGAGGGTGAGCCAGTGACTCAGGTTATCATCCAACAAGATCACAGTAACAGCGCCGAAATTGCCAAGCGTTTGGCTGCGGCTGAATGTAAAGATAGTCTAACAGGTATTAGCAATCGCCGCGGCTTTGAAGAAAAAATGGAAGCGGTGTATCAGCAAGCACGCCAAGACTTGTTGACGGCAGGTCTATTATACGTTCAGCTCGATAATATCGGTAAAATTAGAAGCAGTCTAGGTTTGCAAGGCATAGATGCTACTGTCAAGCAGGTGGCGTATGCATTAGATGAGTTGGTATCAGATGGACATGTGAGCCGTTTCAGTGATACCGCATTTACTATCCTTGTAGAAGACAAGACCAGCTCAGAGCTTAAAGAACTGGCTGAGCATATTGGTTCGCACATCAGTAGTATGCTTATTGAAGTGGAGAAACGTACTACTAGTACGACAGTCAGTATCGGCATTGTCAAAATTGACAAAAATACGGCAGAGCCAAATATATTGCTCGAGCGTGCTATGGATGCCATCAACCAGATTATGATTGAAACATCTAATCATGGCGACACTTATCATTTATACGATCCAAGCGAACATGCCAATAGTGATGATAACGCATTGGCTGAGTCATTAGTTGATGCCATCGCCAATAATCGTTTTGAGCTATCGTTTCAGCCAATATATGATATTAACAATGATCGCAGTGATTTCTTTGAGGTCTATCTATGCTTACCATTGGCCGATGCTGAGAATACGGTGTTGACTCCTGATCAATTCATGGCAGTTGCCAAAACGCATAATTTGCTCGAGAAGATAGATCGCTGGGTGCTGATTAATGCCTGTAAAAAAATAAATGATGTACGTAAAATGCACCCTGAAGCTAGGCTGTTGGTACAGTTAACAAGCGCGTCATTGATTGATAAAAAACTAGCTAGTGTTGCTAGCCAACTGATAAAAGCAGTGGGCGGTGCAGCAGGGGTGCTTACCTTACAGTTTAATGAAAAAGATATCTCAGATCATTTGACCATCGCGAAGACTCAGTTTGCAGCGCTTAGTAAGATCAGTTGTCAGATAGGTATTAATAATTTCGGCTCTTCTGCCAAATCTATAGAAATTGCCAGTTTTGTGCAGCCAGATCTTGCACGTTTGCCGCGTAGCTATGTAGAGGATATTGACTCATCAGATAACTTAGACATGGTTAAGTCACTTATTAGACGAACCAATGAAGTCAATGTTGATGTGCTGATGCCTTATATTGAAGATGCTGCAACGATGTCTGTTGCTTGGAGTGTGGGTGCCCGCTATCTACAAGGTTATTACTTAGAAGCGCCTAGTAGTACGATAAATGTTGCGACTTAATATGCCATAATGTCTTTTGTGGTATTTGTCATTTAAGCATTATTTGTTGGTGTGTAAGCTGACAAATAATGCTGTCTTTTTGCTAGTATTTATTTATATTGTTTATATACGCCTGATATTCTCTAACCAAAGATTACCAAACATGTCTATTATTAGTAAATATCAAATAGGTGGCCTTATTGCCGCTATTTTATCGCTCAGTGCCTGTAAGCAGACTCCTCCACCTGACCACCGCGCTCCTGTGACGTTACCTTTATATACCGCAGGTGATGCGGACAATGGTGCTATCATCTATCAGGAGGCCTGTGGGCAATGCCATCGGCTCAATGCTGGACTCAACAAAAAAGGTCCGCAGTTGATGAATGTCTATGGTGCGCCAGCCGCCACGTTAAAAGATTATACTTATAGCGAGGGATTAAAACAGTCAGGTTGGGTCTGGAATGCTGAGACACTCGACCCTTATATTGCCGATGCTGAAAAAGCCATGACAGGTTCAAAGATGCTATCTAATCCAATGCCAGATGCTAAAGAACGCGCTGATGTGATTGCTTATTTATCAACACTTCGTGCGCCGTTACCAGCAGTGGATGACGATAAAAAGTAATCTTTGATGTTATAACTAAGCTATAACTACTATTGCCATAAAAAAGAGCCAATGACCTCCTATGACGCATGCAACGACGGACTATCGCTACAATCAGAAAAAAATTGCACAGTTAATGGCACAGTTGAATCAAATTTTGCTAGACAAACCGCAGGTGGTCAAGCTGGCACTCAGTGGTATATTGGCAGGTGGACACATACTATTGCAAGATTTACCAGGCATGGGTAAGACGACTTTGGCACAAGGCTTGGCGCAGTTGTTAGGGCTGAGTTTTAGTCGCGTACAGTTTACCAATGATATGCTGCCTGCAGATATTTTGGGAATGAGTATCTATGATCAAAGCAAGCAGCAATTTGAGTTTCGCCAAGGGCCTATCTTTACTCAGCTATTGCTCGCTGATGAAATCAATCGCTCTAGTCCTAAGACGCAAAGCGCGTTACTAGAAGCTATGGAGGAAAGACAGGTCAGTCAAGATGGGCAGACTTATCACCTGCCTCAGCCATTTTTTGTAATTGCGACTCAAAATCCATTGCAGCAAGCGGGTGTCTATCCGTTGCCTGAATCGCAGCTTGATAGATTCTTATTATGCTTATCGCTAGGTTATCCGTCACCTGCGGCAGAGCGTGAACTACTAAAAGGTCAGGATCGTCGTGAGCTATTGAAAGATTTAGACGCGGTGCTTGATACTGATACTGTTTTGCTTGCTCAGCAAGGCGTTAGGCAAGTTTATGTCGCAGATGTAGTTTTGGACTATCTACAAAGACTGGTCGCAAAAACTCGGGCAAGCCAAGAGTATCATGGTTTGTCACCGCGTGGCGTGCTGTCGCTACAACGTGCGGCACAGGCTCATGCCTATGTGTCAGGGCATATGGAGATCACGCCTGAAGACATTCAAGCCGTATTTGCTGCTGTGACGGACCACCGACTCGGTCAGCGCTTTATACCTGCTCATGTGACAGGCGGGAGCTCACCACAAACCATTGCACAACGAATCTTAGCATCAGTGTCTGTCGTCATTTAAACATATTATTTAATAGTAGAACGCTTCAAAACAGTTATTAGTCAGCTTATCAATCAACGGTAAGGATAGGGTAGTCATGAGTCTTTTGCCAAAAGCCTTAACCGTACCAATTACTTTAGCATTAAGTCGCTGGTTTGCATCACGCGCACCTAAAAGCGACAGTGCTACTCTGAATTTGCGCAACGTATACATCTTCTTTAGCCGTGAAGGCATGCTGTTTTTAGTATTGTTAGTCATCACCTTTATCGCTGGTATTAATTATGGCAATAACTTGGTGTTAGGGTTGTGTTTTTATCTGATTAGCGTATGGCTTATCAGCTTTCATGTAACGTTTGCCCATATTTCAGGTCTTAAGCTGCAACTCTTAGAGGTAGCAATGGTAGAGGCAGGCGATCTTGCATGGGTGACTTTACAATTACATAGTGAGAGCCGCCAACCAAGACGACAGTTGTTATTTGATTTTGAGTCGCTTGACAACCAAAAGAAGAATCGTGCAGATGGTCAGCATGCTGTACTGGTTACCAGACTGAAAGGCGAGCAAATCATTCGGCTTCCTGTTCAAACCAATGCTCGTGGTCAGCTTGAATTACCACGTCTAAAAATAAAAACGGTTTATCCTTTAGGTATCATGCAGGCATGGTCTTATGTATATTTTTCCCGTACAGCTTGGGTGTATCCAAAGCCAGAAGCTTTCGACTGGCAAGCACAGTATGCTGTCGCGAGTGTAGAGGATTTACCGATAGGTGGACAGTATCGGCAAGGTCAAGATGACTTTGAGCGACTCGATAATTATGTAGAAGGTGAGTCGTTGGCACGCGTATCTTGGAGACATGTGGCACGAGGTCAGGGTATGCTTACCAAGCATTTTGCCGATCCTGTCGGTCATGAGCAAACGCTAGATTATGCTGATATGCCTGCGGCTCAGCATGAGCAAAAGCTGGCGCAATTGGCGTATGGCGCGGTCACACTAGGCCAGCTTGGCGTGCCATTTAATATGCGCTTACCAAATGATATGCCGTCTACTGCAATGATGGGTGAAGGTGATGTATTTGCGCAAGCTTGCTTGCTAAGGCTGGCGAAAGCGCCATGAATCACTCTCCCGTTTTTTCTGAAAACCAATCTGCTAGTACCTCTACAGTAGAGGCCGTAAATTCTGCGAGCTTTGAGCAGTTGGCACAAGGTCATAACGCCACTACTAATAATAGTGTACTGAACCGTGATAATAAATGGTACCGCAAATTATTTGCGCTACCAGCGTATTATTGGGTCATCATTGCTCAAGTGGTTGTCATTCTACCGCACGCTGCACACCTGCCTTTATGGTTAATAGGTTTTGCAGTGGTGAGTATTGCCGCTCAGCTACCACGTGTGAAAGCGAGATTTAAAAAGATAGCGCATTTGAAGCGTGTTTATCAAGGCATGCAAATGCTTGGTTTTTTATTAGGTCTGGCCGGCTTGTGGCTGACTTATAATACGGCATTTGGGTTAGATATGGGTGTGGCATTTTTAGTGCTGTGTCTCATCAGTAAGCTTTGGGAGTTGTACAAGCGCCGTGATGCTTATGTGGTATTAAACCTATCATTGTTTGTACTGGCGGCATTGTTTTTGATGGATCAAGGACTGTTTACGACTTTAGAAGTTGTGATTGGTGCGACTATCGTGTTGCTCGCGTTCATTGCATTAAACGATGATGGCAATGCTCGTGGTGATGGTCGTCTGCGTACTTTGGGTGTGCTGGGTGTTGGTGCGCTACCGTTATTGGTGGTGTTGTTTTTGTTTTTTCCACGTTTACCGCCGCTATGGTCCGTTCAGCTCTCAGGTCAGCAAGCAACCACGGGTGTCTCCGACAGTATGTCACCTGGTGATTTTGCTAATTTGGGACAATCAACTGAGCTGGCATTTCGGGTAGAGTTTAAAAATGACCGCCCACCACAGCAGCAGCTCTATTGGCGCGGTTTGGTATTTAGTGACTTTGATGGGGTGACTTGGCGTCCTAGCTCCCAGCAGCGACAGTGGCAATCGGTATCGCAAAGACCCACTTGGATTGAAAACGTATTTGCTACCGTTCCTGAAGCCGAGCAAGTAGCACCGAGCATTTATCAAGTTATCTTAGAACCTACCCAACAAAACTGGTTATTTGGACTTGATTATCCGTTTACCAATCAACCAAATATTAGTACTACCTCAAATTTCACGTTATTAAATAACCAACCTATTACGCAGCAATTGCGCTATAACGTATTACAGTTCTCGTCGATGCGTATAGACCCTATACTCAGTGATAACTCAAGGCGTCGAAATCTAGCATTGCCAAGTGAGGGTAATCCACAAACACGAGCATTGGCTAAGCAGCTTTTTGCGCAGTCAGGCTCTGATCCTGTGCGTTATATGGCGGCTATTGAGCGCTGGATCAATCGAACGGACTTTCGTTATACACTATCGCCGCCACGGTTAAATGATAACCGTATTGATGAGTTTTTGTTTAATAGCAAGGCAGGGTTTTGTGAGCATTACGCTTCAAGCTTTACCTTTATGATGCGCGCAGCTGGCGTACCAGCACGAGTCGTGGCAGGCTATCAAGGTGGCGAGCTAAGTCGTGGCGGTGATGTTTGGGAAGTGCGGCAGAAGGATGCGCATGCGTGGACTGAGGTTTGGCTAGAAGGTCAAGGCTGGGTACGTGTTGATCCCACTGCCTTTGTCGCTCCTGAGCGTGTGGAGCAAGGTATGGATGCGCTAACACAGTCTCAAGGCGCAGCAATGTTTGGTGATGGTGCAGGTGCGCAGTTTAACTATCAACAGTATCAAATGCTACAAACCTTACGTCGTTTCTCAGATCAAGCCAGTTA
This sequence comes from Psychrobacter sp. AOP7-B1-24, assembly GCF_052376215.1. Taxonomy (NCBI): domain Bacteria; kingdom Pseudomonadati; phylum Pseudomonadota; class Gammaproteobacteria; order Moraxellales; family Moraxellaceae; genus Psychrobacter; species Psychrobacter sp. AOP7-B1-24. The sequence continues at coordinate 67,998 of NZ_JBQSVL010000009.1, read as the reverse complement.
TTATTGGCAAAAAGATGTCGTTGGCTATGATAAGGATAAGCAAGCTGACTCATTGCTTAAATGGTTCAATATCAAATCTATCATGCAACAAGTTATCTGGTTAGCGGCGAGTGCTATTACGGTCATGGCTGTTTTGATATTTGTCATCTGGTATCGACGCCGCAAACACTGGCATCCAGCAGATTTGCCACTTGTGCAGCTGTCACAGCGTATAGCTAAGCAAGATAAATCATTAGCTCGTACCGATAGCGAGGGACAGCTAGCATGGCTTGAGCGCTTAGCCAGTGCTATTGATAGTCGCAATGATACAAATGTCAATAATGAAGCTAAGACAAGTAATGCTAGTACATTAACGGACAGTGATCATCCTGACGTTATTCAAGAAAAAATCACGCAAATCAGACAAGATTATCGTCAGCTACGCTATGGACGTTTAAGTACCGTTGAAATCAATGACAATGGATACCAGAAAGCACTTAAGCAGCTGAAAAAAAATGTACACGATTTATTATAAGTCCATTTAGCCAGCAGTACTTATTAACTAGCAGCACTTGTTAGCGACAGTTATTAGCGATAGTGAGCGGACAAATGATAGATAAATTTGGAATAAACCATGCGTAGCACTAAAGACCGTATTCGCCATGCCTTAGGGTTTGAAATCATCGGTCTATTGATTTTTGCACCGCTAGCAAGTTGGGTATTTGGCTTTGAACTGCATTCAATGGGTGTAATAGCATTGGCAGGCTCTATTGTCGCAACGGTGTGGAATTATTTTTATAATATCTTATTTGATAATGCCCTGCTTAAACTACGTGGTGAGGTAAAAAAGACAGTTCCTATACGAATATTACACGCTGCACTGTTTGAAGGTGGTTTGCTGGTGCTGTTTTTACCTGCGATTGCTTGGTACTTGGATATCAGTTTGTGGGATGCTTTTAAAATGGATATCGCTATGGCGACATTTTATTTGGTATATGCTTTTGTCTTTAATTGGGTTTACGACAGAGTGTTTCCTATTGTTGAAGCTGATTGATGCTTCAATCTAAAGCAATACGATAAATAAGACAGGTAACTGAGATGGCGATATATGTGGATTTTATGCAAATAGAATTTAAAGGCTATAAGTGGTGTCATCTATTAGCTGATACATTACAAGAATTGCATGATTTTGCAGCATTGATTGAATTAGATGCGCGCCTGTTTCATCGTAACGCCAGTTATCCGCATTATGATGTCACTGTGCAGATGCGAGAAACAGCGATTGAGTATGGTGCAATTCCTGCCGATCGAAGAAAAATTATCGAGTGTGCAAAGAAGCTAAAAGTAGAATTACATACACAAATAGCACAGTCCGATTGTTTGTAATAAATGCATAAACAAATAAAAAGGTGGGTTATGTTTTGGCTAACCCACCTTTTCTGTTTTTTTAGGTCGTGTTTTTTGAGTGTAGTATTACTTAGCAACCGCTGCTGTGCTGACCGCATTTAATGCTTTTGAGATATTATCAATGACGGTATCACAGCCTTCGATATTATGGCGGGTTTTGAGATATTCAGGATTGTTATAAGACAGCCATACTTTTTGATCAGCATCCTCGCTGATGAGGATTTTTTGTGGTAAATCAATGGCGACAGTCTGCTCACAGTTCATCAAGGGCGTACCGGCTTTAGGGTTGCCAAACATAATGACCTGGGTTGGTCGTAAGGTTAAATCGACACCTTGTGCATTTTTCTGATGATCGACGCGCGCAAATACTTTCATGCCTTTGCTTTCGATAACTGAGACCAGCTTATCGGCAGTATCTTGCACGGAATGATTGCTTTGCATGGTTACCAAGCCTTTTTCAGCATTGATAGCCGTTGTCGTGGTTTTTAGCGAAGAGGTGGGTGCATTTAGAACGTTTTCAACACTGGCACAAGCCGTCATGGCCAAAGCCAAAGCAGCGATAGAGACGATTTTAATCATGAGTCATCCTTTTTTATGGTGATTGGTTATCCGTAATAGTTGGCAACATCGAACATTCATTGTGCATCATAACCTTGTGTGTAATCAACCTATCCGTAATTAGCTTATCCGTAATTAGCTTATCCGTAATCAGCCTTGCATAGCAACTCAAATAATAGCGAGTACAACAACGAACATAACAACACGCATAACAACGCACACAATAAAAAGCATCATGACAAAGTGCGTTAACGGACTCTTAAGCCAAACGTTCTGCCAGATAGTCTACCAGCAACCTAATCTTTGGTGATAAATGACGATTGTGCGGATAAATAGCCCAAATACTTTCTTCTGGCTCTCGATAGTCATCCAATAAGCTTATCAGCTCCCCTGATTCTAAATACTTTTGCACGTAATAGTCAGGCAGCTGGACGACACCCAAACCTTTCAAAGCGGCATCGACTAGGCTATGCCCATTGTTATATTGGATGTTTCCAGAGACACGCAAGTTTTTTTCTTTGACACTGTTATTGGTTTTTTGATCGCTATCTATTTGGTCGGCATCTCTAAAGTACCAATAATCACGAGTACCCAGTAAGCAGTTATGATGACTCAAATCATTCAGAGAGTGAGGCGTGCCATATGTATCGAGATAAGAAGGCGCGGCACAGACAAAGTTAGTGCGATGGCTGAGCTTCTTTGCCATCATCGTTGAGTCGCTTAATTTACCGATGCGAATCGCTAAATCGTAACCACCATCAATCAAGTCAATCATTTGATTACTCAAAAACGCTGTTACTTCGATATTACTATACTGCACCATAAAATCATTGATCAGCGGTAATAATTGCTGCTCGCCATACGTCATAGGTGCCGTTAGTTTAATTCGACCTTGTGGCGTTGATTGAAAGCGACTGACCGCCTGTTCAGCAGCATCTAAGCCGTCTAATACACCACGGCAGTGTTGATAGAAAACACGTCCTTCTTCTGTGAGTGAGACTTTTCGTGTTGTACGATATAGCAGTTTAATATTAAGCCGTTTCTCTAATGCACTGATTTGTCGGCTGACTTGTGCGGTTGAGATACCTAGTTCTTTGGCGGCGCGCGTGAAGCTCTCGTATTCTGCAACATAAACAAACTCACTGACCCCATCCCAACGCATGATTATTACCAATATGTAAAAGTTATTTGCAAATATAGCATATTGTTATCATGCTAGAAATAACTATAATGAGAAGTATCCGCTTCGAAATGTTTCAGATATTGGCCCCAACAGGCTATGCCTAATAACGAACTAAAAAGAGAGACAGCTATGTCAGATCAATTTATCAAATCTAAAGCCGCCATCGCTTGGGGGCCAAATGAACCACTATCTATCGAAGAAGTAGATGTGATGCTGCCAAAGAAAGGCGAAGTATTGGTAAAAATCGTAGCAAGTGGTGTTTGTCATACCGATGCGTTTACGCTCTCTGGTGAAGACCCAGAAGGCGTATTCCCAGCGATTTTAGGTCATGAAGGTGGCGGTATCGTTGAGCAGATCGGTGAGGGCGTGACTAGCGTGCAAGTTGGTGACCATGTGATTCCTTTATATACAGCGGAATGTAAAGTCTGCAAAATGTGTACGTCGGGCAAAACCAACTTGTGCTCGGCGGTACGTGAAACCCAAGGTAAAGGCCTAATGCCAGATGGCACCACGCGTTTTTATAAAGATGGTAAGCCAATCTATCATTATATGGGCTGCTCAACCTTCTCTGAATATACGGTTTTGCCAGAAATTTCTTTGGCCAAGGTCAATAAAGAAGCACCGTTAGAGGAAGTTTGTTTGCTGGGTTGTGGTGTCACCACGGGTATGGGTGCGGTCATGAATACCGCAAAAGTCGAAGAGGGTGCGACCGTTGCTATCTTTGGTCTCGGCGGCATTGGTCTATCGGCAGTCATCGGTGCTGCGATGGCAAAAGCCAGTCGTATCATTGCAATTGATATTAATGAGAGCAAGTTTGAATTGGCCAAAAAATTAGGTGCGACTGACTGCATCAATCCGAAAGATTACGACAAGCCCATTCAGGAAGTCATCGTGGAATTAACCGATGGCGGTGTGGATTATTCATTTGAATGTATCGGTAATGTCGATATCATGCGTTCAGCACTTGAGTGCTGCCATAAAGGCTGGGGCGAGTCGGTCGTCATCGGTGTCGCAGGTGCAGGGCAAGAAATCTCTACCCGTCCGTTTCAACTTGTGACTGGGCGCGTCTGGCGTGGCTCAGCATTTGGCGGGGTAAAAGGTCGTTCAGAATTACCAGGCTACGTTGAACGTTATCTGGCAGGTGAGATCCCATTACAAGAGTTCATCACCCATACCATGCCATTGGAAGACATTAATGAGTCTTTTGACTTAATGCATAAGGGCGAGAGCATTCGTACCGTTATCCATTTTTAAACGATAGTCAGCCCTAAATAAAAAATACAAATACAACCACGCGATATCGGTTATATTTTTCTTGCTTGCTGTGCCTACGCAGACAGAGGCTACGCAAAATATAATCCGTATCGCTGTATTTTTTAATATTAAATCGCCTATAGTAATGATAAAAATACCACTTCTAAGATGGAAGCGGTATTTTTTTAGGCTAAAGCATAAAGCATAAAGCATAAAGCATAAAGCATAAAGCAAAAGGTCAAACAGTATGAAACCTCAGACAATAGAAACGGAACGTCTCTATCTTAGACAGTGGCAGGCGAGTGATTTACCTGTCTTTGCTGAAATGAATGCTGATCTTGACGTCATGAAGTATTTTCCCAAGCCACTGTCACCAAAATTGAGCGATGCCATAGCCAATAAATGTTCAAAGCTTATTGAAGATAAAGGCTGGGGATTTTGGGCCGTGAGCCTAAAAGAGACGAATGCCTTTATCGGTATGGTTGGCTTAAATGAAGCACATGTTGATATGCCTTTTGCACCTGCTGTAGAGATGGCTTGGCGACTACACAAAGATTATTGGGGAAAAGGTTATGCAACGGAGGCCGCAAGAGCTTCATTAACGTTTGCATTTGAAACGTTAATGCTTGATGAGGTCGTCGCGTTTACGGCTGTTATTAACAAGCACTCGCAATTAATCATGCAGCGCATTGGCATGACTGATACGCAAGAAAACTTTTATCATCCAATGCTTGAGTCTAACCATCCACTTGCTGAGCATGTGCTATATAAAATTACTCAGGAGCAGTGGCGGTAAAATTTTAATTATTGACGGTAATAGCTTTCTTGTTTAACAGCCTCTAGTTTTTAGCATCGAGTATGATTTTCTTAGCAAGCGTGACAAGATCTGAGGCCATAAAATTCGGTGTCGGTACATTGGACGCAGGTAACATAGCGTTATGAGGGCGTTTTAGAAATGCACCTTGGCAACCAGCCGCTTGAGCGCCTATCGTATCCCAAAGATGAGAAGCTACGAGGCATAAATCTGACGTCTCAACAGACATTTCCTTGGCGACCATTTGATAAGTCTCAGGTGCGGGTTTGAATTTTCCGACAGTTTCTACGCTGAATTGCTGCTCAAAGAACTGACTGATACCGGCTTTTTCGAGTGGTGAAGGAGAGGTGCTACTTGCTGAATTGGTCAATGTCGCCAGTCGAAACCCTGCATCACGTAGCTTGGTCAATGCAGGTATGACATCGGGATGGGCCGGCATTTTTCCCATGAGTGTTTTGAGTTCTGTGATATCGTCATCTGTCAGCGTGATTTTATGGATATCAGCAGTCATCTGTAAGGCGCCAACACCTAGCTCACCAAAAGGTGCATACAGCCCTGATAGCGTCATGGTTTGAGAGTAGAGTACCAGTTGAGCGAACCACTCTCTTAGCATGAGCTTGTCATCGAATAAGCGAGTGAATAAAGGGGTTAAGGTCTCAATATCTAGCAAGGTTTCATTGACATCAAATACAATAATTGGGTGGGTTGAGTTAACGGACATATAGACTCCTGTTGTTGAGAGCTAGCAGGTTATGACTGTTTCATAAGCCATAAATTTTATAAACCATAAATTTCATAAGTCATAGAGAGCCAACAAACCTAATAAAGCATGCTGACCAGTTAAGCGAAAGTATTGGATAATATCCCAAAACAGAATATTGATAGAAGACAGTATGACGAAGTAAGAGGTATGAATTGTTAATTCGCAGGGCATTAACGTTGATAATTGAAACATTAGAGTATGTTAAGTATCAGGCAAAAGTGACGTTGTAGCAGATTGATAGAGTAGTCTACGGTAACAACAGACCCTAGGGCCAGTTGCATGTATGATGTTAGATGGTTTAATGCTCTAGCTAAGAAATTTTAGCTAAGAAATCTTAATCCTGAAGTTTTTAACGCCCATACCAGTTCTACAAAAGCACGGCTGTTGGTCAGAGGCTCGCCATCGATGATGAGTACGTAGCCTGAACCATCAATCCATAAAAACACAAAACTGGTCTCAGGAATCAACATATCAACCTGCTGAAAAAACGAGATGGCTTGGCTTTCTACTGCCCAACCACGTTGTTTTTGACGTAGTATAAATCCTGAAAAGTCAGCCGCTGCGACACTCAACATATCGGCTTCTTCTTGGCTGTAGCCAATGCGTGCCAAACAGAATCCTTCATCAGAGCCGATGGCGGCACGGCGTTTCCCTGACAAGCTAGCAACCACGTAGGGTAAGAACTGATCTAGTGGTAGATTAGGTGCTGGTAAAAGCAAGGACAGTTTTTCAATCCAACCTTGCTCGATAAAGTTTTGCAACCATTCATCAGAGTAGCGTTCTAGCCATTCGGCTGCGAGCAGTGTCTGTGCATAAGACAGTAAGTCTTGTAATGATAACTGCTTATCAGTGGGTTCACTTTGAGAAAATGCCTCAAAAATACCGGCTGGAGTTAAAGTCAGATACGTTTTATCAGCATTTAAATAAGAAGACATAGCAGCTACCGTTATAATAAAGGTTATAAATAGGCAATAAATTAAGTTTTAATGTTTTGGGTTTGATCAAGGTTTTGTTGACAGTTATTCCAACGTTCATCAAACTGCCAGTCGCTTTTGCCTAAGCGAAACCATACTAAAGAGAAGGCAAGCCGATCATTGCGTGCGATACAGTGAGCAAAAAATTCGTTTTCGATCTGCTCAATTGTACCCCAGTCTTCATCATCACGTGCTTGCATCAGTTCAGTTGTGATGTCCTTAGATATTTCTTTGGCATCATCGCTACTGATACGTAGTCGTCGCTTTTGTTCATTGAGAGAAGGCGAAACCAACACGCTCCAACGGGTTGCGAGCATACTATTGCGTTGAATGTATCTTTTCTTATTGATACATTCGCGGAACCCTTGCTCAATATGAGGGTAAAGCCGACCTTTGACACGAATAAACAAGTTGTTTACATCATAAGGGATATCATACCAACAGCCATAAAAAAAGTCTGCAACGGCACCTTGTAAAGGCTCTTTTTCGTTCAATAATAGCGCAGCATTGATACGTTGTTCGTGAAAATGACGATTGTTGGGTGCCAAAAATACTTTACGTGAGTATAAACGAAATACTCGCCGAGCTTCCATCTCATTTTCTTTGATAAGATCTAAATCAGACATAATAGTGTCCTTGTAAGTCATAGTCGCTATTGTATGGCTCATATTATATAGCGACCATTAAGGTGCAATAGGCTATGACCTAAGCAAGCAAAACGATGCAATATGTCAATATCTCAATGAAAAACTAGTCAAGCAAGGTCTGCATTAAATCTATCATAAATTCAGCATCTTCCTCATCCATCGCTTCAAATCCATGAGGCATACCCAGTTCTGCTAATGCTTCTTTACCATCGTCGTCATTATGCAGATTGAGAATGGCATTCATAAAGATTTCGGTGTCAGGGAAATCCTCTTTAATAAGCAGTACATGACTGATATCAGCCAAATCACTTTCGATAAGTACTGATAGTTGAGTTTTGGTCAGACGAGAAAAGCTATGAAATATCTCTGCTAAAAAAAAGGCAGCCTGGGCCTCGCCTTTAATGACTTTTCGAGCTGCTGCTTGATAAGTTTCAGTGATATCCCAAGTCAGATCAGCTTCTTCTATATCAATGGCTTCTAATAAGCGTAGGCCAACTAGTTTAACATCACGGTTATCGGCCATTGCTACAGTAGCGCCAGTTTTTATGTCTTCTAAGCAGTTGATATCGCTCTTTGCTGCAGCGGCAATGACCATCTCATCAGATTTTCCGATAGGGCGGGCGACTGCACGGTAGCCTTGCTCACGAATCAATGTTGCTGCATCAAAAGGGTTGGCATAAATGATTTGAATGTTACCAGCAGTAATGACTTGCTCTTGCTCATCATGTGAGGATGGAATGTTCAAGTGCATATTTAAGTTAGCACGTTTTTGAATCAACGTATTGAACATGTGCCAGCCTGCGAAACGCTCAGGCGAAAAATCTGGGGCGATTAACATATTATGTGTCGTCATGACTCAATCTTCCTCATTTTTTTTCATTTCAGCATACAACGCTATCGCTGCTTCTATCTTGCTGCGTGATGGTTTGCGTCGTACTGATGTATAGCCTACTGTTTTGCCGTGACGAACATTCGGCACGACAGTAGCATAGACCCAGTAATGACTACCATCTTTGCACAAGTTTTTGACATAGCCATGCCACTTTTGTCCAGAGACTGCAGTACTCCACAAGTCTTTATAAGCAGCTTTTGGCATATCAGGATGGCGCAAAATGTAATGTTGTTGACCGATTAGTTCATCAATAGTGTAACCGCTAATTTCAACAAAAGCATCATTGGTATGTGTCAGTATACCGTTCAAATCAGTACGCGATACAATCAGCTTGCCATCAGGATAAGGGCGTTCAATACCCGTGTCATAGACAGTGCGTGAGGTGCCATCATGGTAAGTTATAGTAATCTGCTTAGCAGGCATATCAGGCTTATGTGCATCAGGGATTGGAGAACCCATAGTAATCTCCTTTATGGATCGTTGTATTCATAATGATTAAAAAGCCAGCTTTATGTGGAACTTGTCGAGAATGTTATTTATAGTGAATAGAGTTTTAGCTTATTATTGACCCTAACACTTATTTAAGCACTGATCTTATAAAATAGTGTGTATTATCTTAAATAGTTTTTATGAGACAGTCACTCAGTTTTGATTTAAAGTAAGGTTTCTCGTTTAACAAACCTCTAAAATCGCTCATTAGATAAGTTTTGCAAGGGCTTCTGATGCACGCTTGATGTCTAAGAATATCAAACCAAGTTTCGCATTTGGTTTTGCCATAATCGTCAGTACCGCCTCATCTCCCGATGATGTCATAATAACGTAGCCTTGCTCGCCTTGAATCATAATACGATCGATACTACCACGCGCCAACTCACGGCCTGCACGATCGCCCAATGACAGCAAAGCTGCTGACATTGCACCAACACGGTCTTCGTCAATGCCTGTTGGTAGTGCTGAGGCAATCATAAGACCATCGTTAGAAATTAAGGCAGATGCTTCAACATCCGTTGATGAACTGTTTAGGTCTTCCAAAATTTGCTGGAATGAGTCTGTACGCATATCGCTTTCTCTATGATAGATTGTGGGATTGATAGAATAGCTATTGATAATGTTGAAAAAGACATAACTATATGTTGTATAGACGGGTGATTATAAACCCTTGTTGTTAACATTGATATATACTGCAACGGAAAAAAAGCCATTTTTCCATATTTTTTTACCGTTTGTTATATTTTATCGACCTTTTATCTTAAATTTATATACAAATAAAAACAAGTGTTTATTTTTTTGGTAAAAGCTAATACAAGTGCCTAGCATGCCAGTAAAATGTTACTGTCTTTAGTTGCGTTAAGATACTTGTAGGGTGTGTTCTTATTTGAAAATCAATGATAAAGCTGAATCATTTTTAAACGCTTTAAGCGACTATTGATTGAATTAAGGATATGCCTTAGCTATTGATCATAAACTTTCATGATGATGATATTTACTAGACTTATGTACCTAAAAAATGATATATAATTATGGAATAAAAATAGTTTTTATCTCTATATGTGTAATGTAGTCACATACATAATCAGTTTTTAATCCCCCTTGCTTCTATACATAACCTTGTATAGAAGCGATTTCAGTTTTATATCAGCGTTAAAAATTTCCTCGTCAGCCTTTATATGACGTGATGTTGATGTAAATAAGTACAATCACCATTTGATCCTAAGGAAGAAATATATGAGTATCAGTCAGGCCATCAAAAAAGTCGAAGCACGTTATGCGCATCAGCCAGAGTTCATTCAGGCAGTAAAAGAGGTGGCCATTACGATTCAGCCTTTATATGATGCTCATCCTGAATACAATACTTTGAAAGTATTTGAGCGTTTGGTGGAGCCTGATCGGGTATTTGGCTTTCGGATTAACTGGGAAGATGATAAAGGCAACGTGCAAGTCAATCGTGGTTGGCGTGTTCAGTTCTGTAATGCGTTAGGACCATACAAAGGCGGTCTTAGATTTCACCCTACGGTTAATCAGTCAGTACTGAAGTTTTTAGGTTTTGAGCAAATTTTTAAAAACGCTTTAACGGGCTTGCCGATTGGCGGTGGTAAAGGTGGCTCTGATTTTGATCCTAAAGGTAAAACGGATAGTGAAATCCGTCGTTTTTGCTATGCCTTTATGCGTGAGTTATATCACTATGTAAGTAAAGATATGGATGTGCCTGCTGGTGATATCGGTGTTGGTGGTCGAGAAGTCAGCTATATGTTTGCGATGTACAAAAATTTGACACGTGAGTCGACTGGTGTTCTTACTGGTAAAGGCGTGGGATTCGGTGGCAGTTTGATGCGCACAGAAGCGACTGGCTACGGTGCCGTTTATTTCTTAGAAAACATGCTTATCGCCCAAGGTGATAACATCAAAGGCAAAAAAGTACTTATCTCAGGCGCTGGAAATGTCTCACTCCACGCCGCTGAAAAAGTGAATGCGCTTGGCGGTATAGCTATCACGGTATCTGACTCACAAGGGACTTTGTACGATGAACAAGGTCTTAATCAAGAGAAAATTAATTGGCTCAAAAAACAAAAATATCAAAACAAACCATTAGCAGAGTATGTCGATGTCTATGGTGGCGAATGGCTTGCCAAACAAAAACCATGGCAGTTTGAGGCTGATATTGCGTTGCCATGTGCCACTCAAAACGAAGTGAGTGCAGAAGATGCTAAGCGATTGGTTGAAAATGGTGTAACGTATGTAGTTGAAGGTGCCAATATGCCGCTAACTGCGGAAGCGATTGATTATATTCGCTTGCATCGCGTCCATTATGCGCCTGGTAAAGCCGCAAATGCTGGTGGTGTCGCTGTGTCTGCGCTTGAGATGTCGCAAAACTCCGTCCGTCAATATCAAACCTTTGAGCAAGTCGATGAGCGTTTAAAAGGTATTATGAAAGATATTCATAATAGTGCGGCTAATGCCTCAGAGCAATATGGTCAAACTGACAATGGCTATATCGACTATATGGCGGGTGCTAATATGGTTGGCTTTAAACGTGTGGCTGATGCATTGGTGGCTTTTGGTATCTTAAACTAAGACTCTCTAGTCTATTGCTCCACGTAAGTGTTGAGAACATCCATACTGCATTTATCCTAAGACGATAAATGCAGTATTTTTTTATCGACACCATACGCCTGCTCATCGAACATAGATACTTGTATCAGTACTATATTTAGATTGGTTATTCAAACAGTGTGATTACACTTTGATACTTTTTCATCCTATAGCAAGTAGAAAATCTCGTTAACATAAGTGTATAGCTAATGGCATTAAACGCTATCGATAATGAAAAGAGATTATTTCATTGGGTTATAGCAGTACACTATAAAAATGGCTTATAAAAGTAAGTGATAAGTAAAGGAAATAAGTTAATGAATAAACTGTCTAAAAAAATACAATTGACCACTTTAGGTGCTGGCCTAGCATTCGCCCTAACTACAGGTGTCATGAGCACGACTGTAATGGCGGCTCAAACCAGTCTGTCTACTGAGGTAAAAGCAGCACAAGCGACCAAGATTGGTTTAAAGCAAGCGATTACTATCGCAACCGCACAGGCATCCGGTATGCTAATCGGGGCTGATTATGACGAAGATGATGATGATACAGAAAATGGCATATATGAAATAGAATTTAGCACGGCTAGCGATAGTTATGAAGTAGTAGTGGATGCAATGACGGGAGCAGTCATTGGGACTGAGACTGAGCGATTAGATCGCGACGATATTAACGACTACAACGTACAGCATCGTACGAAAGTAAATATTATGAGTGCGATAGGTATCGCTGAGAAAAAAATAGGCGGTATGACATTAGAAGTCGAGTTTGAAGCAGATCGCGACTATGATGCTCACCCTTTGTATTACAAAGTTGACTTGCTGAAAGGCGATGAGATCGTTGGTATCAATGTGGATGCCAATACAGGTGAGACGTTTGCCAACAAATATAAGCGCTAGAGCATGTCTTCAATTCACCCGATAGTCATCTACATGGGCTAAAAATAGCTAAATCTTGCCAAACATCGTCAAATAGCGGGTTAATATCGCGATATTATCTGCATTATTTTTCTTGTTTGACGGCAATTTATCTCATTTTTATCACCATTTTTGAAATAAAGACATGGCCTAGTAGAAATATCCAAACCAGATAAATTAAAAGCCACCAGATGAACATACTAGCTAGTGGCTTTTTTAATGGTGATAGGTAAAGGTAGAAAGGTTACACCGTCTTGCGCCACTTACCTTGAACCATAGTGCATTGGATAGGGTTTAGCCCCATCTGATAAGCCAAATCGGCAGGACGGGCAATATCCCATAGTGCCAAATCTGCATCACAGCTGACCTCTATTTTACCTTTATTAGATAGCCCCAATGCTTGTGCTGCGTGAACAGTAATTCCTGCCAAAACCTCTTCAGTGGTTAAGTAAAATAGCGTGCAGCCCATGTTCATCGTTAACAAAAGCGAGGTGAGCGGTGAAGTGCCAGGGTTACAGTCGGTAGAAAGCGCCATTGGCACCTGATGTTTGCGTAGCGCCTCAATCGGTGGCAATTTGGTGTCACGTAATGTATAAAACGCCCCAGGTAGTATCACAGCTACGGTATTGCTGGCAGCCATTTTTTTGATATCATCTTCTGATAAATGCTCTAGATGGTCGCTGGATAACCCTTGATACTCAGCAACCAAGGCACTACCACCTATGTCAGATAATTGCTCAGAGTGCAGTTTGACTGGTACATTTAATGAGCGTGCCACTTCAAAAACGCGTCTGATTTGCTCAGTATTAAAGGCGATGTTTTCACAGAAGCCATCGACCGCATCGATCAAACCCTCTGAATGCAAAATAGGTAGCCACTCGCACACTTGCTCGATGTATTCATCCGAGCGGTCCTGCATGTGAGACTTGTATTCAGGTGGTAGGGCATGTGCCGCTAAATACGTTGTGCTCACATGTATATTGTGTTTGTCACCAAGCTGGCGAGCAACCATGAGCATTTTGCGCTCAGTGTCTAAATCTAAGCCGTAGCCCGATTTGATTTCGATACTGGTCACGCCTTCTTTTATGAGTGCGAGTAGGCGCTTTTCACTTTGTGCAAACAACGACTCAACACTAGCGGCGCGGGTTGCACTAACGGTTGAGACAATGCCGCCACCTTGTGCAGCAATGTCTTGATAACTAGCGCCTTGCAAGCGCGCCTCGAACTCATTGCTGCGGTTGCCACCATAAACGATATGGGTATGGCAGTCGATAAATCCGGGGGTTACCCAGCCGCCATGAGCATTTTTGATTTGCTCTGCTGAGTAATGTGACAGGTGCTCGGCTATTTGTTTATTAGAGCCAATCCACGCAATTTTGTCATCAATAATACCGATGGCAGCATCTTCCAGTTGTCCATAAGGTACATGGTCACTGCTATTAAAACCGTAATGGGCAGAAAACGTGGCAAGATTGGCATTGATGATAATTTGATGAAACGATGCCATGGTGGCATCATCGAATATGGTTGCTGTCGTATTGTTGAAATCATTCATAATGTGCTCCTTATTGTTTGGACGCCAGTGGTGTCTATTGGTCGGGATGAGAGGGCAAAGCTAAGCTAAGCAATGAATTTAATCAACGAACCTAGACGATGAGCTTGGACAATAAACCTAGATGACTAGTAAATGCTGCTCTACCATAGTTGCCAGTAGTCGAGCAGCGACCTTGCAGCTGCGCCCATCAATATCAAAATTAGGATTAATCTCGGCAATGTCGGTCATTTTTACTTTGCCTGTAGCCATGATGGTTTTTACCATGCGCTCAACAAACCCAAGCTCAATACCGTAAGCTGCTGGGGCACTCACACCGGGCACAACACTGGCAGGCAAGCAATCCATATCAATGGTTAGATAAACCACATCAACCTGATTGATAAAGCTTATAACCTGATCGGCAAGTACCTGCCAAGGCTGCTGCTGACAGTCCTCGTCGCTAATGACTTGTACACCCAATTGTTCAGCGCGGTCAAACAGCGCTGCCGTGTTAGAGAACCGACTGACGCCAATACAGCAATAGTGAAAAGGCTGCTCATGTGCTGATAAATGCTCAGCAATTTGCCGAAAAGGTGTACCAGAGGTCGCCACATCCGACTGACGAATATCAAGATGCGCATCAAAATTAATAATGCCGATGGTCGGTGCGGTAGTGGTATCGTTTGTGTTTTTTAATGCCTGCCATAATCCTAAAAAGCTACCGTACGCAATGGCATGACCACCACCAAGTCCAATGGGCAAGCCGCCTTGTTTGACGATAGCGCTCACCTTATCCGCATATTCGAGCTGAGCTTGCTCAAGAGTGTGCGCAGCAAAGTCATCATCGTCATGACAATAGATATCGCCTGCATCACCTAGCAATGTTGCCAGTTGATTGTCATAGCGTGTCTGCAACGACGCAATCACTGGCAGCGTCGCAAACGCTCGGCGAATCAGCGGCGGGGCAGCTCGCGCACCCACGCGGCCTTGATTGCGCCTAACCCCTTGATCACATGCAAAGCCGATTAGCCCAATATTTTGATCCTCGTAAGGCTGGACGAGCTGATACCAGTAGCGGGCACGTGCCGTCTCAAATGGCTCTGCACGGCCAGTCCACAGCATCATGTCAGCCGCTGTGTGACTCACGGTTGTGCTAATTTTCGTAATGGCCATTGCTCATTCCCTTCTATTATCTAACGCTTATTTAGACTCGTACCAGTTGCTACGTAATGACTGCCAGTGCTCAGCAAGCGTACCGTCTAATACCAATTGCTTGGCCGCTTCGATATCAGGCGCTAGGTAGCGGTCTTTATCATAGAAAGTCACTTTCTCGCGCAGTTTCTGATGCGCCACAGTCAACGGCTCTGATGTCTCTAATCCGCGATGAAAATCAATCCCTTGACCGGCAGCCAATAGCTCAATACCGATAATGGTGGCAGTATTTTGCGCCATCTCGTATAAGCGGCGTGCGCAATAGGTCGCCATGGAGACATGATCTTCTTGGTTGGCAGAGGTTGGGATGCTATCGACGCTACCCGGATGGGCGATAGATTTGTTTTCTGAAGCCAGTGCCGCTGCTGTCACATGGGCGATCATAAAGCCTGAGTTGACCCCAGCGTTATCAACCAAGAATGGCGGCAGACCACCTGACAGCGTCGCATCGATAAGTAAGGCCACACGGCGCTCAGACATAGAACCAATCTCGGCAATTGCCAAGGCTAAAATATCAGCGGCAAAAGCGACTGGCTCAGCATGGAAGTTACCACCTGATATAGCCACTGGGCCATCTTCGTTATTAAAAATTAGCGGATTGTCAGTGACGGCATTGGATTCGATTAGTAGCGTTTTACCTGCTTGATTGATGATATCAAGACAGGCACCCATGACTTGCGGCTGACAACGCAAGCAGTAAGGGTCTTGAACTCTATCGTCTTGCTCGCCATCATGTGAGGCACGAATGGCACTGCCTTTGATCAGTTGACGATGTGCTTTGGCGATTTCAATTTGACCATGATGGCCACGTACTTCGTGAATACGCGCATCAAATGGTGAGTCCGATCCTTTGGCAGCATCAATCGACAGTGAGCCGACGATGGTGGCGGTCTCAAGCAAATCACGCGCTAAGAAATAACCCCGTAATGCTAGCGCGGTTGAAACTTGCGTACCATTGATAAGCGCGAGGCCTTCTTTGGCTGCTAGGGTAATTGGCTCAAGTCCATGTTGAGCTAGAGCTTCTGCTGCAGGCACTTTTTCGCCAGCGACAAACACGTCACCTTCACCCATCATTGCAAGTGTCATGTGTGATAAAGGCGCTAAATCACCAGAAGCACCAACAGACCCTTTTGCCGGAATATTTGGCGTGATTTGATTATTGATTAAGGCCAGTAGACTATCTACTACCTCGCGACGCACACCAGAGACACCTTGAGCCAAACTGGCAACTTTCATCACCATAATCAGTCGCACGACGCTGTCTGGTAACGCTCCACCAGTACCCACTGAGTGAGAAACGATCAAATTGCGCTGAAGTAGCTCAAGCTGATCATCACTGATACGCGTCTTTGCTAACAAGCCAAAACCAGTATTGATTCCATAAGCGCTTTTGTCTCGAGCAATAATCGTACGCACATCTTCGTGTGAGGCATCGATAGCTTTATAAGCACTCTCAGGTAATGTCAATATGACAGGTTGCTCATAGATATCACGTAGCATCTTAAAGCTAAGCTGGCGAGGGTGTAGCGTTAATTTTTTGATATCGTTCATAGGGTGATCCTAGTATTGTAAGACATATGGGTTATATTATTTTTGATTCATGTCTTTGTTGAAATGACGTTTTTTAAATGTTTTTAGTTAACATAATACTTGTTATTAAATTTGTTTTTTTAGCCAATCCAGTTGAAGTACATGGCTAGATGTCCGAATGCCGCAGCCAATAAAATACTGAGTACCACACGCTCAAACCAGATAATGACCATTTTGCCGACAGATAATGGTATTTCAGTGGCAAGCACACAAGGAATCATGGCAGAGAAAAACAACACGCTGCTAATAGAGATGACCCCTGCAACATAGCGAGTCAGTATATCAGCCTCACTGAGGAGCAGTGCTGGCAAGAACATTTCAGCCAATCCCGCTGACATACCTTTGGCGGCAACCAGAGGCTCTGGTAAGCCGCTAAGCCATGTAAATGGATAAAGAAGCAAGCCTAAAGCATCGAATACAGGCGTATACTTTGCTAATATCAATCCTGTCAAGCCAACCGCGATGATAGAAGGCACAATCGCCGCTGCCATTGTCAGCCCATCGCGAAAGTTAGACCATAAGATTTGTTTTAGGTCAGTGGCACGGCGCGAAGTGGACAAACCCAAATCAAATGCTGCCGCCAAACGTGTACCACTTTTATGGTCTAAAGCGGGACGTTCAACGCTATCATCTACAAGGCTAATGGGTGGAATACGAGCAGTAATCGCAGTAACGATAAAGGTAATCACTAGCGTAGACCAAAAAAACAGGTTCCAAAACTCCATCAGACCAAGCGTTTTGGCAACAATGACCATAAATGCCGCTGATACGGTCGAAAATCCAGTCGCAATGATAATGGCTTCGCGCGCTGAATATTGCTTTTGCAAATACACGCGATTAGTAATGAGCAGCCCGATAGAGTAGCTACCAACAAAGGATGCGACAGCATCAATCGCTGATGAACCTGGGGTTTTCCAGATAGGTTTCATGATCGGCTGCATGAGCACACCGACCATCTCGAGCAAACCAAAACCCACCAAAAATGCTAAAATTAATGCCCCAAGCGGTACAATCATACCGACTGGTAATGCCAGTTTTTCAAACAAAAACGGCAGCATGTCCTTTTCCATCATAAAGGCAGGCGCTACGTCAGCCACATACATTACTGCCAGTATCAGACCAATGATTTTAAAAGCAGTCATAATCATGTGGGTGATATTTTTACGCCATGAGCCGTCTATAAATGGCTTGCTTACCCCAAAGATCATCAATAAAAATAATAACATCACAGACAATGTATGCTGCTGATTGACCAGATAAGTTGCCCCATGATCGAACAAAATCGTGCTTTTCTCACCAATGGTAAATGGCACAAAGAACATGACCAAACCGATAGCACTAAAGACTATCAATTGCAGTAACGCTATAGGTTTAGACAGTAGTGCTTCAGTTGGTGTCGCTGCTGCATCCTTGAGATTTAGTGTCGTATTTTGCTCAATCATATTATCCTCCTTGATAAAATGTCGATGATATCCTTATGTCAAGTAATCACTTATAAGGATAAAGGGTATGCTACTTAACCATCGGCAAATTTAGACCATAGTCTTTGGCTGTTTTGATCGCCAGCTCATAGCCTGCATCGGCATGACGCATAACCCCTGAGCCGCAATCGTTGACAAGTACTCGTGCCAAGCGTTTGGCAGCGGCATCAGTGCCATCTGCGACAATGACCATACCTGAGTGCTGCGAGTAGCCCATGCCAACGCCGCCGCCATGATGTAGCGACACCCAAGTGGCACCGCCTGCTACGTTGAGCATGCCATTCAATAATGCCCAATCAGACACGGCATCTGAGCCATCTTTCATGCTTTCTGTTTCGCGGTTTGGACTGGCAACAGAGCCTGTGTCTAAATGGTCACGACCAATGACGATAGGGCCTTTTAGCTCGCCGTTTTTGACCATTTCATTGAAAGCTAAACCTGCTTTGTCACGCTCGCCCAATCCTAACCAGCAAATACGAGCAGGCAGTCCTTGAAACTGAATACGCTCTTTTGCCATGTCTAACCAGCGATGAACATGGGTATTTTCAGGGAACAGTTCTTTGATTTTTTGATCGGTTTTGTAGATGTCTTCTGGGTCACCCGATAACGCCACCCAGCGGAATGGGCCTTTACCTTGGCAGAACAGCGGACGAATATACGCAGGGACAAAACCTGGGAAATTAAAGGCATCTTTAACGCCTTCATCAAAAGCCACCTGACGAATGTTGTTGCCATAATCAGTGGCCGGAATGTCCATCGCTTGCAGATCTAAAATAGCTTGTACATGTACCGCGCAAGAGTGTGCTGCTGCTTTGGTCAGTGCTGCATGTTGATCTGGATCTTCTTGTGCTGCTCTCCAGTCATCAACTGTCCAGCCAACTGGCAAGTAGCCGTTGATTAAATCGTGAGCTGAGGTTTGGTCGGTCACCAAGTCAGGCTTCATGCCACCAGCATTGGCACGCTTGACCATTTCAGGCAAGATATCTGCGGCATTACCAAGTAGGGCGATAGAAATCGCTTCACCCGCGTCGGTATGCTGTTTGATTAACTCGTAAGCGTGGTCGAGGTCATCGGCTTGCTTGTCGACATAACCGGTACGCAAACGGAAATCGATACTAGACTGCTGACACTCGATGTTAAGAGACGTTGCCCCTGCAAAAGTAGCTGCAAGTGGCTGCGCGCCGCCCATGCCGCCCAAACCAGCAGTCAAAATCCAACGTCCTGCCCAGCTACCATCATAATGCTGACGACCCGCTTCTACAAAAGTCTCGTAAGTCCCCTGTACAATGCCTTGCGTGCCAATATAAATCCAGCTACCTGCTGTCATCTGGCCATACATGAGTAGGTCTTTACGATCAAGCTCGTTAAAGTGCTCCCACGTGGCCCAGCGCGGCACAAGGTTAGAGTTGGCAATCAATACGCGCGGTGCGTTTTCATGTGTCTGAAACACGCCAACTGGTTTGCCTGACTGTACCAATAAGGTCTCATCGTCTTCTAACACTTTTAGCGACTCTAGAATTTGATCATAGCTTTCCCAGTTGCGGGCTGCGCGTCCAATACCACCGTACACCACTAGGCTTTTAGGGTTTTCGGCCACATCAGGATGCAGATTGTTTTGCAGCATGCGATAGGGCGCTTCGGTCAGCCAGCTTTTGCAATGTAGGGTACTGCCAGTGGGCGCGGCGATTTCGCGGCTCTCATCACGGCGAGTAGGTTTTTTGCTATTGCTATCAGTAGTCATGGTCAAATCCTTGTGAAATATTTTAAGGTGCTAGAGCAATGAAAATAAGTGGTTTACGCTCAGTCTATAAATACACTTGGCTAATTGCTATATGAGCTGGGTTATTGATACTGTCGTAAAGTTGTATATACAAATTATCAAAGATTATTTTTTCATGCAAGTACTTTTTATTTGTGAGGCAATTATTTTTGTTATTGATCTGAAAAATATGTTGTGTAGGTAGGTTCCGATTGAGAATTGCGCTGCAGTCTCATGATATTATGTCGACATTATTAGGATTAAAGACAACAGTGAAAGATGGCCATGACAAAGACGATTCCGGCGTATCAACGCATAAAAAACGCTATATTAGACAATATACACTCGGGTAAATGGCAAGCAGGTAACGCGATTTCGACAGAAATGGCACTGGCTGAGGAGTTTGGGGTGTCGCGCATGACGGTGAACCGCGCGCTAAAAGAGCTGAGCGAGGAGCGGGTACTAGAGCGTCGGCAGGGGTCAGGGACGTTTGTCGCACAGCAGCAGTTTAATCATACGTTTGTCGAGGTGCGCAACATCGCTGAGGATTTAAAATCTGCCAATCGTGATTATGAGGCAAAGGTGGTGAGTAAGCGTGCTATTACGGCTGATATGCTAGACGATGCGATGCGTGATAAGTTTGATATTGCCGTACCAAATGGTCGTGAGGGCAAGGTGCTCAATGAAACACCAGCACTAGAAATACCGGTACTATATGAGGTCAAAATCATCCATTTTGCTGACGGCCAGCCCATACAGTTTGAAGAGCGTTGGGTTGATGCCAATAAAGTACCAAAATTTATTGAGCAAGATTTTAGCGTCGTCAATACCAGTGATTACTTAATTGCTAAGAGTCCACTAGAGCGCGGCAGTTATACTATTCAAGCATTGGCTGCTCCTGATGACATTGCTGATTTTTTACAAATTGCCTCGCAGTCACCAACACTGGTATTGTGCCGCCAAACCTACTCGGCAGGTCAAGTAGTCACCTTTGTGAAGATGTGGCATGCGGGTGAACGCTATCAGTTTTCAGGCGATTTATGATGGTCACCTTACGTATGCCCACTGATTTTTTACATTTTCTTGTCTAAAGTCAGGGGCTATATCGATAAGCTGATATTTATTGAACAGCAATAACATCTGAATATGCTTTGAAATTTAAAAAATAATAGAGAAACAGTATTGAAAAATACATCATTTGCCCTCAAAACTTGCAGCCACAAGAAAATACAATAAATTTACCGAGCAATGAGAAGCGTGACACATAAACCACGCGTATATTTCAGCGATTTTAGTTTGTTACTAGCCTCTACTTGCTGTATGTTGAGTATTTATTCATCTATTCGCGGAAGGAAACCCCATGAAACGTCGCAATCTATTAGCCCTAGCTGCCAGCACTATGTTGCTTGCTGCCTGCGGTCAATCTACTACCAACGAAGCTGATACCAGTGCGACTGACAGTACCGCAACGGGCGGTTCTGATTTGCTACAACGTATCAACAATGGTGGTACCATCAACGTTGGTACAGAGGGTACTTATCCTCCGTTCACGTACCATGATGAGAGCGGAAAACTAACGGGTTATGATGTTGAAGTAACGCGTGCAGTAGCAGATAAACTAGGCGTAGACGTCGAGTTCAAAGAAACCCAATGGGATGCTATGCTGGCAGGTTTGGATTCAGGACGCTTCGATATGGTGGCTAACCAAGTTAGTTTGACCACGCCTGAGCGCAAAGCAAAGTATGATAAAGCCAGTCCTTATAGCTGGTCAGGTGCGGTAGTTCTAGCACCGACTGATGACGACCGTTATAGCTCGTGGGAAAGTTTAAAAGGGTTGCGTACGGCTCAATCATTAAGTAGTAACTATGGCGAGATGGCAGAGAAGTATGAAACAGAAATCGTCCCTGTCGATGGCATGGCGCAGGCCATTCAGTTGGTCAAACAAGATCGTGCTGACTTTACCATGAATGACAATCTAGCAGTATTGGACTACCTCAAAAAATTCCCAGATTCAAACATGGAGATTAAACTGACGGCTCCTGCTAGTGAGCTACGTGGCTCAGGTTTGGTATTGATCAAAGGCGATGACGCAGTCGTGGAAAAACTAAATGATGCGATGGAAGCGTTGGCCGCTGATGGTACCTTGACCAAGCTTAGCGAAGAGTTCTTTGGTGCTGATATAAGTCAGAAAAAGTAATGTCAGTGTCTATCATACCGGCGTCTGTCATGTCAGCCTCATGGTTAGCAGATTTTTTGGCAGCACTGCCATTTATGAGTGCTGATCGGGCACAGATTGTCATCTCATCGTTTTGGCCAATGCTCAAAGGTGGTATCTACTATTCGATACCACTGGCGTTGATCTCATTTACGATTGGTATAGTCATTGCACTGACAGTGGCGCTGATTCGTATCGTGCCGCGTACTGGTGTGTTCCATGAGGTTATCTATAGACTGGCTCGTATCTATGTGTCTGCGATTCGTGGTACACCGATGTTGGTTCAGCTATTTATTATTTTCTATGGTCTACCAAGTGTCGGAGTAAAGCTCGATCCTTTTCCGTCAGCAATTATTGCTTTTTCGCTAAATATCGGCGCTTATGCATCAGAGACGGTGCGTGCCTCGATTTTATCGATACCAAAAGGGCAATGGGAAGCAGGATCGACGGTTGGTCTGACGTATCTGCAAACCTTTCGTCACGTTATTTTGCCACAAGCGCTTCGGGTATCTGTTCCACCGTTATCCAATACGTTTATCAGTTTGGTAAAAGACACCTCTTTGGCATCATTGGTACTCGTCACTGAGCTGTTTAAACAAGCGCAAATCATTACGGCACGCAACTATGAGTTTATGCTGGTTTATACTGAAGCGGCGATTATTTATTGGGGTATCTGTTTGTTCTTGACCTTTATTCAAGGCAAACTTGAAACCCGACTGGATCGCTACGTGGCAAAATAATTGATGGCTAATAAACGATTATTAATAAGTGCTTGTTAGTAAGTAATGATGGATTAGCCATCAGTCATACAAGCGATTCAGAATAAACAGTCGCAAATAAAGATCAGTACAACAGGAATTTTTATGATCAAAGTCACTAATATTCATAAAGCTTTTGGTGGCAATCAGGTGCTAAAAGGCATCGACTTGACGATCAATAAAGGCAAAGTGATCGTAATATTAGGACCTTCAGGGTCAGGTAAGACGACATTTTTACGTTGTTTAAATGCGCTGGAGATTCCTGATCAAGGTGTGATTGCTTTTGATGACAATAGCTTGAGCGTCGACTTTGCTACTAAGCCTAAGAAAAAAACCTTATTGGCTCTGCAGCGCAAATCAGGCATGGTTTTTCAGTCTTATAATTTATTTCCACATAAGACAGCTATCGAAAACCTAATGCTTGGACCGACAGTGGTTCAAGGTCAAACCAAAGCGCAAGCCCGTGAACAGGCTTTAGTTTTACTAGAGAAAGTGGGTCTGTCAGACAAAGCGGATCTCTATCCGTTTCAGCTATCTGGTGGTCAGCAGCAGCGTATCGGTATTGCTCGTGCGCTGGCTATTGAGCCATCATTACTGTTGTTCGATGAGCCAACCTCGGCGCTTGATCCAGAGCTGGTGCAAGATGTCCTTGAGACGATGAAGCAATTGGCATCGGAAGGCTGGACCATGGTTGTGGTAACTCACGAAGTCAACTTTGCCCGTGATGTCGCAGACCATGTGGTATTAATCGAAGATGGTCATGTGGTCGAAGAAGGCAGCGCTGAGCAGATGTTTGAGCTATCAACGCATCCACGTACGCAGGCGTTTTTACAGCGTATCGAGAAGCAATAAAGCTAAAAAGTGAGCTTCTATTGTCAAAGTGAAGCTCTGAGTAATATGAAGCCTTAAGCAATATACCGCCCTGAGCAATATACAGACTTAAACAATAAAAAGCCCCAATCATGTTGTCATGGTTGGGGCTTTTTTTATAAACATATCAAGAGTTTTGTCCATTACAACAGAGTTTTATACCTTTTGCCGTTTTTTTAGCCAACGTGGTACGCGAGTGGCAGTACCGTTCAGCATGGCATTAAATAAAGCGGCTAGTAGAATTAATACCACACCCACATATTGAATCAATGACAATGATTGATGTAGCAATATGGTCGCAAGAGCAATGGCTGTCAACGGCTCAAAAATCGTAAATACGGATGCGCGAGAGGCAGGCAGCTTTTCTAATGCTTTCATATACAGCGCAAATGGTACGACAGTTCCTAGTAAAGACAGCCCTAAGACATAGCCCCAAGTCGGTAGTGGTAGGCTTAGTAGCTGCTCATAAGTACGATAAGTCTCTGGTAATAATAGCAACACACCAGCACTGATAATAATCGAGGTAAAAAACACTAACGGGGCAGGGTGAGCATTATGCATCGCTCGTTTGCCCAGCACGCCATATAATGAGTAGCACATTCCTGACAATAGCCCCAAGACAATACCCCAGTTGACCTGTGCTTGCTCACCTAACATCGTCAATCCAACGCCAAACACTGCCATTAGAGCCAGTAGGGCTGATTGACGAGTAATAGATTCATTGAGCAAAAGCGTCGAAAATAACAAGCTAAAAACGGGTGCAGTATAGAGCAGTGCGACAGCGGGGCCTGCACCGACGTAGATAACGGCAAAGAAATAACATAACGACATGCCAAGCACGCCTATCAAAGACTGAAATGCCAATCCAATCCATTGCTTGGGTCGCAGTTTAATTAAATGCGGCCATAGTTTTGGTAGCATGACGAGCACAAGCAGCGCAGCGGTTACGATGCGTAAAATAGTTGTCTGCCATCCACTAAAGCCAATTTGATTAAGGTAAGTAGAAAATATTCCTAATGTACCCCAGCAAACAGCAGCTGTGATGATTTGAATGATGCCTATCCATGACTTTGATGATGGGATTGCTTTATCCATGTTCGCCCTATTGTTTTCTTATTATTATCTGAATGATACAACCTTGTGTAAGATTGCCCGCTGTTCAAATGTGCTAAGCAATACTGAACAAACAAAAGACAGCCTATAATTAGACTGTCTTTTGTTTGAGTTTATCATGAAAATATTACTGAGTCGCTCGGAAATGCTATGGCGTGTGAAAATACAAAGCAGGCATTAATGACGAGTATAGTCGGAATAAGGCATCGAACTGATAAGATTTAGGTAGGGCTAATCAATCCACAAAAACCATGCTTGTTCTCGGGTGTTGTTTTGCTGAATAAAGCACACTTTCTCTGCTTGGGTTCTTGGCTGATGTGATGCGTTTGCACCGCAGTCTTTTGAACGCTGTTTAATCCATTGTTTTTGTTTTTGTTTTTGTTCTTGTTTCAAGTCGGCTGCCATTTCTTCACCATATAGCCGACTGACTTCTTGTCGTATGTCATGATAGCTACCGTTTATTTCTTGATCAGACGTTTCGTAGATACCATCAATTAGCCCAGCTTGTGACGCTAACGGTAAATAAGTGGTATTTTCTTTGTAGGAGAAATTATGGCCATCACTGGTACTGTTGCTGCCAATATATATTTCATGGTTTGATGGATCGATAAATCCGTTAAAGTCTTTACCCTCAAAGACATAACCCTGAAACCTACAAGGAGTCACACCATCTTTACACACACTGTGCTTGGTTTTGGCTGCATAAAGCTTGACAGAATAAGGCGTATTATTGAGATAAGGCGTATTATCGAGTTTCTTGCCTACCTGTTTTGTTTGCAAGAGTCGCCCTAAATCAGGAGCAACTAGTAGCATATTGTCGCAAGTTACGCTCCCTTCTTCGCAATCCCTATAGAGGTTTAAACGTTGACCCTGAATGTCCATCCCCAATATAAAGTTTGCCTCAATAGGTGCCACTGCCGAGCTGAAAGAAGCCACTATCATCAGACTAGCAAACACCGTCATACGTGTGAATGAGCGCTTTATATTAGGTGATGTGACAAACATAGCGAATTTATACCTGTTTTATATTTGCATTAAAAAATTAGTGAGCAAACGCTTGGCACCTTCAGTCGCGAATGATTCTGGATGAAACTGCACACCTTGAATTGGATAGTCTTTGTGTTGTAAGCCCATGATTTCATCGCCTGCTAGTGCTGATTTGGCTAGGCTATGCTCACTATGTTGCTCATTATCAACGACGGCGGTGACAGTTAAGCAATCTGGCAGTGTCTTGGCTTTCACCATCAATGAGTGATAGCGCATGATTTCAATGGCTTGTGGTAATCCTTGATAGACACCCGCACCATCGTGACGAATCGCTGAGACTTTGCCATGCATCGGTACATTGGCACGTATCACATCACCGCCAAACACATGAGCGATGCCTTGCATGCCTAAGCACACACCTAGTATTGGCGTCGTCTTACCCATGACTTTGATGACCTCAGCACAAATACCGAAGTAGGCAGGATCATCAGGTGCGCCAGGGCCTGGTGATATAATGATACGGTCAAGATTCATCGCTTGCACGTCAGCCAGTGTAATTTCATTGTTGCGTTTAACGATGACGTTTGCTTCTTCATCACCGTCCATGGTTTGTAAAATCTCCCCAATATATTGGTAAAGATTAAAAGTAAACGAGTCGTAGTTATCGATAATTAAAACATTCATGGGTCATAAACTCTTTAATAAAATATGGTCAGTGTGCGAATTACGGCTGGTATGAATTACAGCAGTTGCAAACTACAGCGACATAAAGCTGTCTAATACGACTTTCATCGCTGACAGTTTGCGTTGAATCTCTAAGTATTCATCGGCTGGATTGGAGTCATATACATTGCCGCCACAGGTTTGGGCATAAGCCGATTCACCATTCATAAACAAGCTGCGAATAGGAATGGCAAAGATACAATCGCCATTGAAATTGAATGAACCGAGCGCGCCGCCATAAGCACCGCGACCATCTGGCTCTAACTCATTAATGACTTTAATGGCTTCAACCTTTGGTGCCCCAGACAATGTGCCTGCGGGGAAGTTACTGGCAAGGGCGCTAAACATGTCTTCGTTGGGATGTAAAATTCCGACAATCTCAGACGATATATGCTGCACGTGCGAGAAGCGTTTGATGTCCATTAGGTTACGTACCTTTACTGTGCCAAATCGTGCTACACGACCAATATCATTACGATGCAAGTCGACCAGCATGTTATGTTCGGCAATCTCTTTTTCGTCGTTAAGCAGTGCGCGGGCAAGCTTACGGTCTTCGATCACATCGACGCCGCGCTTGGCAGTGCCGGCAAGCGGGTAGGTTTCCATTTCACCTTGACGCAAGCGAAACAATAATTCGGGTGAAGCGCCGATGATGCACTGCTGGTCAAACTTCATAAAGTACATGTGCGGTGATGGGTTGACGCTACGCAGCTTTTCATAAATGGGCATCTTGTCACCAGCGATACGATATTTAGACTTAAACCCTACCTCGCACTGAAAGATACGTCCGGCAATAATATCTTCTTTGACCTGCATTACCGCTTTCGCATGTTCCTCTTGGCTCATGCCGTCACCTAAAAACTCAACCGTTGGATTTTCACAACTTGGAGTAGGTGTATCAAGTAACGCTTTGATGTGCTCGATACGGTTTTCTTGCTGATCGGTCGGATAATAAAAATAGAAAATTTCGCCCGTCATCTTGTCGAGCGTTAATCCATCTAAATATACGCCAAACTTAAACGGTTCAAAATCGTCGCTAGACTTTGCAGTGAGGCTGGGCTCAAAAAAATTCACACTGTCATAGCCTAGATAGCCGACCAAACCACCGCTCTGGTCACGAGCGATAACGTGTTGCGGGGTAATCTCACGCAATAGTTGATATGGGTTTTCGGTTTGGTAGTGGTTTGTTTCAGCAGTTTTGTTATCGGTGATGGCAAGGGTGTTGCGATCGATGGCAGCGATGGTCATGACTGGATTGAACCCAATGGCATGATGACGTGAGATATGGCTGTCTTCACCTAAAGATTCGAGTAGGTAGCAGGTATCAAAAGTGCTTTCTATACGTTTGAATAACGCAAAAAAGTCAATATCTTGAGTGAGCTTAATACGCTGTGGTTTGCTAGGAATATCAATCGCCGTAGGTTGGCCGTGCAGTAGTGTAGGAAAGGTCATAACAAAGTCCGGAATAGTTCAAATATGTATTAGAGCGTGTCATCAATTAGCACATTAATACATTTAATGGTCTTAAAATGGCTAAATTTTGCTAAACATCGTCAGAAATTTTGTCAATATATTCATATTAACGGCAATTTCTTCCTTGTTTATCTACAATTTTTCTTATTTTAAGCCTGATAATCTAATTGATGAGACGCCCTAGCTAAAAATAAAAAGAATGTTGAGAGTATTGTGTCAGGTATAGTGAATTGACTGTATTAAGTGTCTTGTCTAAGTGTCGCTAGTAGCGCACTGATATCATGACTTTGTATGGCTTTAGCACCGCGAGAGACAGTGGCGATACCGACGCCTAACTGTTCAGAGATTTCACGTTGAGTGATGCCACGATCTAAAGCATCAAAAATACGAATACGGTTGGCAATCTCAAGCTGCTCTTTATCCGTCAGTAGGGCACGGAATAGTTCTGCCATATCATCGCTGTCACTACAATTCGCTAAATGCTTCAGTAAACTTGAATAGGGATCAGTACTCATAGTATTTAATCTTCATAAAAGGGTAGATGGCTGTCTTGCTGATTTTAGCCTTAATCTTGTTTCAGTATTCTAGTATAATAGTACATGAAAAACAAGGCAGCTCATAGAAAGTTTTTTGTTTAGCGATTTTTTGCTTACCGGTAATGCACCCTAATCTGCAACAAATGAAAAAACCAGCTAATGGCTATTAGCTAGTCTTGCTATCACCTATTATTAGGGCATGTCCTCAATTCAATCGATAGTTATCTAAATGGGTTAAAAATGGCTAAATCTTGCCAAACGGCGTCAAATAGCTGACTAATATCTCGATATTATCTGCGCTATTTTCCTTGTTTGACTGCAATTTATCTAATTTTTATCACCATTTTTAAAATGAGGACACACCCTAGTACTGTCTGAAACTATTCCGAAGCCAGATCAACTTGCACTTGCCAATCCTCTATATCGAGCTCATAGCAATTCTGACCTTCACCATTGATACGATCAATGACCAAAAAATCAGAGTCGCGCCCAAGTGCGAGTAGTGGATGATGCCAGACATTGGCATCATACTGTACGCCTTGATGCGATTTGGCATAAAACACCGTCAAATCCTCAGCAGATTTTGGTGGCTCTCCTGCAGGTGCAACGACCACGATATAGTCCTGAGCATTCATCGAAAAAAATGCCTGCGTACCAAATGGATGATATTCCATCACGGATAATACGATAGGGAAATCACGTTTTTTGGCACGGAAGATACTCATGCCCACGTTACCACCATCGAGCTTAGCTTCAGCGATGGCGTGATGACGACACGCATAGCCTTTATTGATATGGTAGCTGTTTTCAGGCGTTTGCTGATCCTTGTCATAGGGTTCGATAACGGTGCCGTAGGGTGCAAAACCAGCTTTGGTTAAAGGTTTTGCAACGATTGTAGTCTTCATAAGAGTACTCATGACTTTGCCTTATAATCTCGTGTATCTCTTTTACTTGGTATTTTTTTACTTAGCATCGACTATATTCTAGACGGCTTATCGTTCTGGGCGAATAAATGGCATATGTCTATTCACGTCTTTATAGAGTAGATATCTAAATGGACCAGGTCCACCAGCGTAACA
The DNA here is from genome assembly GCF_052376215.1 of Psychrobacter sp. AOP7-B1-24. Lineage (NCBI taxonomy): Bacteria > Pseudomonadati > Pseudomonadota > Gammaproteobacteria > Moraxellales > Moraxellaceae > Psychrobacter > Psychrobacter sp. AOP7-B1-24. Next base: position 38,190 of record NZ_JBQSVL010000009.1, on the reverse strand, counting down.
AGATTGTGGGCAAAATGCGCGTAACCACATAAAATCACCTGCCTCTACTTCGACCCATTCACCGTTTAAGTGATAGACGGCTTTACCTTCTAGTACATACAGACCATGCTCCATCACATGCGTTTCATCAAATGGGATCACGCCACCAGGCTGGAACGTGACGATATTTACATGCATGTCGTGACGCATATCAGATTGCTCGGTAAATCGAGTGGTTGCCCATACGCCACCTGTGTCTGGCATCTCAATAGCATCGACATCGTGATCGCTTGTGACAAAAGGCTCAGGTGCATCAATACCATCTACAAACTGATACGCTTTGCGAATCCAATGAAACTTAACGTGCTTATCGCTATTATTTTTCACCGTCCATTTACATGCTGGCGGTAAGAAGGCATAGCCACCAGCTTCCAGGTGATGCGCTTCGCCTTCAATGGTAATATCCATTTCACCTTCAACGACAAACAATACGGCTTCGGCTTTCATGTCTAGTTCAGGCTTATCAGAGCCGCCATTTGGTGCTACTTCCACGATGTATTGTGAGAAGGTTTCTGAAAAGCCAGATAAAGGACGGGCAATCACCCACATGCGCATACCTTCCCAAAATGGCAGATAGCTAATTACAATGTCGGTTAATACACGTTTGGGAATAATGGCATAAGCTTCGGTAAAGATAGCACGATCGGATAGTAGTTGTGTTTGCGGAGGTAATCCGCCAGTTGGCGCGTAATAAGTACTTTTTGTTGACATTTTTTCATGTTCCTTGGTGACTTTGTGCGACGATAATGATTGTGTGTCGCGATAATAATGGTGTGCTGCGATAAATGGTTGTCTGAGCGTATGGTTACAGCCAGTTTTCGGTGTTGTCGGCAGTGGCTGGATGGTTTTTATACCAGTGTTTGGCAATATCGTCGCGGCGGCATATCCACACATCAGGCTTACTAGTGATGTATTGCAAAAACTTTTTGAGAGCAGTAATACGACCAGCACGACCAATGATGCGACAATGCAAACCGATCGTTAGCATTTTGGGCGTGTGTTCGCCTTCTTTATATAGCGTGTCAAAGCTGTCTTTTAAATACTGATAAAAAGGCTCAGCGTTGGTAAATCCTGGACTAGAAGCAAAACGCATGTCATTGGTTTCTAGCGTATAAGGAATAACCAGATGCGGCTTGCGTGCGATTTTGTTACCGTCTTCTACCTTGACATTGAGCCAGTAGGGTAGCTCATCAGCATAAGAATCAGAGTCATAAATATAGCCACCTTGTTCAGCGACTAACTCACGAGTATTGGGGCTATCACGACCAGTATACCAACCAAGTGGCTGACCACCAGTCATGCTTTTGAATATCTCAGTTGCACGGCGTACATGCTCGCGCTCAGTCTCGCGATACATATATTGATAGGTGATCCAGCGCAGACCATGACTGGCAATTTCATGCCCGTCTTCTAATACGCGCTCGATAATATGCGGAGTTTTCTCAGCCGCCGCTGCACAAGTAAAGGTAGTAATGGGTAAACCGTATTCTTTAAAGGTATCCAATACTCGCCAAACACCGACACGGCTACCGTACTCAAAAGCTGATTCGATCGACTGATGGCGGTTGTTAAATTCTGGCGTACCCAATACATCAGATAAAAAACGCTCAGATTGACCATCCCCATGAATGACGCTGTTCTCTGCGCCCTCTTCGATATTGAGGACGAATTGCACCGCGATTTTGGCACCGCCTGGCCAGTTGGCTTTTGGCGGGTTTCCACCATAGCCTTTCAAATCACGAGGGTAGGCATCTTGATCAAAATTACTGGTGATTTTCTGAGACATGTTTGATATTCCTTTGTTTCAATTAAGATTGTTTACCTAAAGCTTTATACTTGATTAGGTTTTACGGCGTCGGATCGCATCAGTAGCCAATAAGCGATACCGCCCAATATGGCACCTAGTAAGAAACCATAACCCTCAAGCTTTGTTAATGCAGGTACTAATACGGTAGCGATAGAAAAAATAGCACCAATCGCAAAAGCAATTAAGCCACGAATATTCCAACCTTTATAGTAGTAATAAGCCCCATCTGGTTGATCAGAAAATAGATCATTGATATTAATATGTTGACGTTTGATTAAGTAGTAATCGACAACTAATATACCAAAAAAGGGAGCAATGATTGCACCAACAACATTTACAAAGCCAACGATGCCGATTTTACTGATAAATGATAGCCATAGTGCGCCAACGAAAAAAGCAATAACTGCCGTAATTAAACCACCTTTACGAAAGCTAATATGTTTGGGGAATAAGTTCGCCAAATCATAAGCGGGTGGTATAAAGTTTGCGACCATATTGATACCCACAGTTGCTGCAAAAAAGGTCAAGGCTGCAACAATCGTTAGTGGGAGTGCGTCAACTCGTTCGACAATCTCTGCAGGGTTGGTCAATGCTTCGCCAAATAAGACCAAAGTACCTGCGGTAATGACTAGGGCAATGAATGAGAAAAACATCATATTAATAGGCAGACCAACTAAGTTGCCTAAGCGCATTTCTTTTTCACTGCGTAAAAATCGTGAGAAGTCGCCGAAGTTAATCACAACCGCTGCAAAATAAGCCACCATGGTTCCCACAATCGCGGTAAATGCCTGAAGAGAAGTACCCGTATAGTCGCTACCACTAGCAAAAATGGAGTTGATAGCTGGTAATAACTCTGAGCCTGACTGATACCAGACAACACCCATCAAGATAACCATCACCACATAAACGAGCGGACCCGCCCAGTTTAAAAAGTGTTTGATAGGCTCAACACCTGCCCAAAAAAGCATGATTTGAAACACCCAAACGATGACAAAAGCGATCCACGCTGTACTATTAAGGCCTAAAAAAGTTGCATCTGAACCGCCCATCATAATAGTCAATAAAATGGCAACCGCAGTGGAGGCAAAATAGGTCTGAACCCCATACCAAAAAATACCGATAATAGCTCGTAATATCGCTGGAAGATTTGCTCCGTTGATACCCATGCTAGCACGTATGAGTACTGGAAAAGGAATGCCATATTTGACGCTAGGTTTTCCTGTCAAATTGACCATCAGCATGACGATAAATCCTGAGCAAATAATCGCCGCCATGACCCACCAACCATTCAAACCATAGCTTAAAAATAGTGATGCAGCGAGCGTATAACCAAAAAGACTTTGAATGTCATTTGACCAGACATTAAATATCGAAAACCACCCCCAATTACGCTGTTCAGGCTGTAGTGGGGCAAGATCGTCATTGTATAGTCTTGAGTTTTTGCGTTCTGGATTGAAGGTGGTGCAATCATAGAGCGCGCTGTTGGATTGATTATGGAGCTGACTTTCTTGCTTATCTGCAGTGGACATCCTTTTCTCCTTTCAGATTGGAATCAATCGAAACCAGTATTGTTAACACTTAACAACATTTATTGTTAACACTTTAAGGATGTCTAGGTCATTGGTCAAGGTAATTGTTTGATTAGAGCGTTTCTTTAGTTCAATCGATATAGTCAGTGAACGACTAAACCGCTACGGTATTACCCGTTGTAGACTTCTTTGGCTATAGTTATCTAAATGGGCTAAAAATAGCTAAACCTTGCCAAACGGTGTCAAATCGCTGACTAATATCTAGGTCTTACCTGTGCTATTTTCTTTTTCATCACTATTTTTAAAATGAGGACATGCCCTAGTGTTCGCTCATCTTAGTAGAAAGTGCTTATTTATAATCCCGAAGCATAAGCCACAAGCTGTTGGCGCTCTTCATCAGTCAACTGAGTGAGATTGCCCAATGGCATGTAGCCAGTTTGTACTGCGGTGATGATTTTTGCTTTGTGAATCTTCATGTCTGTAGGCGTCTGCAAGATAATACCCGCTGGTGGTGCGGCAAATCCTTGTTGGGTTGGTTGTGCAGCATGGCAAGTACTACAGCGCGTATGCACGATATTCATCATGGCATCGTCAGCTGAGGCTGTCACTGGTACCGCTGCAGCCGTGGTAGTGGCTGTATCATCGGTAATAGCTGTAGAGCTTGGATTTGTGGCTACATCGCTTGACATCTCGCCGTCAGTTACCGGTGGCTCAGCATTTGGTGTTACAGTTACGGCCGTAACTGGTGCCGTAACTGAGGCATTGGCAGCAGGTAGCGGCTCAATCGGTTCAGGACGCATCCAAATAATTAATAAAACCGTCAGTACAGCAGGGATGACCAAGTAGCGCGGCTTATGATTGTCCAAATGCTTTTGGTTAAAATAATGACGTACAATCGCAGTGATGATACTGACATAAACTAACACCAACCAACCGTGAGCATGAGAATACATCATCGGATAGTGGTTGCTAATCATAATAAAGATAAGCGGTAACGTAAAATAGTTGTTCATCAATGAGCGGTTTTTTGCTTGTAGCGCCAAGGCCGCCACTTCTTTACCGGGTTTTTCACCACGCCTCACGCAATCGACTAGCGCTCGTTGAGCTGGCATGATGCCAAAGAAGACATTCCCTGCCATGACCGTACCTAAAATGGCACCGATATGGATAAACGAGGCACGGTCACTGAATAACTGATAAGAACCCCAGCAAGCGATGATTAGTAGGATAAAAATAATGCTGCTAAAAATGAGTGAGTTTTTGCCCAAATGACTGCGGACAATCACTTCATAGATAAAGTAGCTGCCGAATAAAAACAATAAGCTGGTCGATATAGCACCTACGCTGCTGCCAAAAGCTACCTTGCTTGGATCAATCAGATAAGCGGTTGCATTGGCATAGTAGACGATAGATAACATCGCCATACCAGTCAACCAAGTGGTATAGGCTTCCCATTTAAACCAATGCAGCGTTTTGGGCATCTGTTCAGGTTCAAGTTTGTATTTGGCAATTTCATAAAAACCGCCACCATGTACCGCCCATAGGTCACCAGAAATGCCTTTATCCTTTTTCCACTGTGGTGGTTTACGTAGGCTGAGGTCTAACCAAACAAAATAAAACGAAGCCCCAATCCATGCTACGCCAGCGATGACGTGGAACCAGCGGAAAAATAAATTTAACCAATCAAGATAATAAGCGCCCATGCGGCAGGTGTCCTTTTTTACAAATTTTTGTCGTCAGCTTTTTTTCAATGTGCTTTCGTTTCGTGTACTATTTGCTTTCATTATGAACTTGTATAATGATGTGCCTGAATGAGATAGCAGGTAACTATGAGTCACAAAAGCTATGAGTCACGAAAGCTATGAGCCGCGATAGGTGCTATAACCGTGTGCGCTAAGCAATAACGGAATATGATAGTGATTGTCATCGCGTACCATAAAATCGATAATGACTTGCGGATAAAATGCGGTGAGCTGCTGCGCATCAAAGTAAGACTGGGTATCAAAAGTCAGCGTATAGCGACCATGACTCAAATCAGATGCGTTATTCTCAAGTGTTGAGTCAAACTGCCAGCTGTCAGTAGCTACGCGACCATCGGCATTGGTGATAGCGCTTGCCAATAGGGTGGCGTCACCGCTATCGTTAATACGGTGCAGGGTTACGGCGACATCGGCAGCAGGCTTGCCCAGATGGGTATCTAAAATATGTGATGATAGAGTGGCTGACATAATAACTCCATTTATATATGTGTGGCAGGTGAGGTTTACGCGTCGCTCAGCAGTTTCTGTAAACGTAAACGCGTGATTTTATTTTGTTCGGTAGCGGCATTGACCAGTTCAGTTTCGCGATTGTTTGGTAGCCTTGCTAACAGTAAGTCCAGCATTTGCTGTGCACTCTTACCTGTGGCAAACACAATAAAGATAAAGCCAAATTTATTGAGATAGTCTTGATTTCCTTGTGCTAAGGCTGCAATTACACTATCTTCAGCGTCATTGGCACCTGATTGCTCATGTGCGGCACTGTCTTGCGTGTTACGATATTTCTCTTTTAACGAATCGACATTGCCAATTTGTGGGTGGCCATCAAATGCTTGCAGTAGATTAGTCTCATCGGTTTGAGCTTGTAGCCAAGCTTCATCGCTTTGAGTCAGTAGTGTTTGTATATCACCGAAAGGACGTTTATTTACTAAACTCTGAGCCCACTGAGTACTGGTGCAGCAAGTCAATAAATATGACGTGGCTTCAGCTGGCGAGAGTTTATTAAATTGCTGTAAAGACAGTTTCACAGTCATCTCCTATTCATGTAAAAGCAACGGACTAAAAGGTGGGCGGCAGGGATGGATAATGTTAAGCTCAGATTACGATATACAAAAATATATAATAAAGTAATGTTATATAAAATAATAAGTGGGTTAATATAAGCTATTTTGCTTAAACCTGACTATTTGGTCAACTACTTTATAAAGAAATTTTATTTAGGTGGCTCATATTTCATAAAGATTCGTATTTGAATCTGGTTGTTTATTGGCATATAGCCAACCGTTATAACAACAATAGGTATTACCAACATGGATCAAGAAACTGATATCAATACACAAGAAGCGTCTGACGCGAAAACACAGAAAAATCAGCAGGGCATTCGTGCGCAAAACCAAGCGGTTATCTTGGCAGCAGCAGAAGAAGAGTTTGTCTTAAAGGGTTTTGGTGGTGCTACGATGCAAAGTATCGCTGATAGGGCTGGCCTACCAAAAGCTAATATCCATTACTACTTTAAGAATAAAAAAAACCTGTATCAAATTGTGCTGCACGCTATTATTCAAGAGTGGAACGATGGCTTGGTTACCATGACGATCGATAGTGACCCTAAGGTCGTTATCGAAAAATTCGTACGCACCAAATTACGTCAAGCGTTTGCGCATCCAAATCGCCACAAACTGTTTGCTCTAGAAGTTATCGTGGGTGCACCACATTTGCATAGCTTTATGTCGACGACAATGAAAGAATGGGCACTTGATAAAGCAAAAGTCATGAAAGTCTGGCATGAGCAAGGCAAGATTGGTATCACTGATCCGCTACAGTTATTGATTTTGATTTGGGCAACGACGCAACGATATGCTGAATTTGAAACAGAAATCGTTGGTCTGATGGACAAAAATGATTATGACCAGCAGGATGAAGCGCGTGCTGCTGAGTTTTTGGTGCCGTTTATCTTGCGTGGCTGTGGTCTTGAGTAGATGTGTGCAGTCATAAGTGAGCTATTCTCCGCTGTCATCTCATATCAATAAGAGTGTATATTAACCAGAATAAAAAATGGCTTTAACGCTAGTGCTTGATAAATGCGCTAGCGTTCGTTAAGCCTATTAATCAAGCTTTGCAGTAGTGCTATTCAAACGCTCCTAAATGATTTAAGAGACTTTTTGTCTAAGTGGCTTTAGACCATCATCCAGATGTTGCTCTGCCGTATCAAACTCAACACCATAGTTTTTGGGTAAAATAATATCAAGAGCAATAGCGACGATACCAGATACGGTCACTGCTGAACCAAAGATATTACGGAAAAACTGCGGCGCTTGAGCAAATACATCAGGTACAAAAGCCACACCCATAGAGAGACCTAACGAGGTCGCAATGATCAATATATTGCGATGGGTAAAGTTGACGGTTGATAAAATACGTATACCTGCTGTTGCTACAGTAGCGAACATCAATAGGGTAACACCGCCAACGACTGGCTTTGGTAGTTGGGTGAAGACAGCACCAAGGACAGGGAATAACCCCATAAAGAATAAGATACCACCTACATAGAACCCTATATAGCGACTAGCAATCCCTGTCATCTGGATGACACCATTATTTTGACTAAACGTCGTGACAGGGAACGTATTAAAAGTCGCCGCAATCAACGAGTTGACACCATCACCTAATACACCACCTTTGATACGCTTTTCGTATATAGGGCCTTTGATTGGTTCGCCTGAAATCATAGATGTGGCTGTCAAATCACCTGATGTTTCGATACTGGTAATGATATACATAAAGGCAATAGGGATAAATGCTTGCCAATCAAAACCAAAACCGAATTTGAAAGGTATCGGCGCAGTAAAGAGAGGGGCTTCTGCGACCAAAGAAAAATCAATGCGACCCATAAAGGTGGCGGCTAGCAAGCCAAGCATTAAACCGATAAAAATAGCACTTGAGCGAATTACTTTATTATTGACGATACTAATCAACACCACACTAACCAGTACACCACCGCCCAGTAATAAGTTTGGCATACTACCAAAATCCTCAGCACCAACCCCGCCTGCTAAATCTGTTAAACCGACTTTGGTTAAGGACAGACCGATAGTCACGATCACACAACCTGTCACGATTGGACTCATTAAAGATTTGAGTTTGGTAATGAATTGACTTAAGAAAATTTCGACGAAAGCACCAAGAAATGAAATGCCAAAGATGACAGAGAGAATCTCCTCTGGACTACCACCACGGTTTTTTACCACAAACCCTGCTGCTAATACTGCGGCTAAGAAGCCAAAACTGGTGCCTTGTAATGCCATCAAACCTGAACCGATTGGCCCAACTTTGCGTGTCTGAATAAAAGTAGCGACCCCTGATACCATCAATGACATGCTAATCAGGTAGGGAATGTGCTCTCCCAAACCTAAGACGCCGCCAATGATTAGTGATGGGGTAATGATACCGACAAACGCGGCCAGTACGTGTTGTATGGCACCCAAAAATGCTTTCCCAGGCGCAGGACGGTCATGTAGTCCATACAGTAAGTCTGGGTTTCCTTGAGTGTGCTCACTCATCTTGGCTTCCTCCTAAAGTGACTTTCAGTCCAAACTCTACGGAGATTATTAAGCAAGGTTATCAATACATAGAATAGAGATGAATGTTGGCACACCTTTAAAACTTCGTATCGCTTATCTATCTCACAAAAAGTCGCACCGATCCTTGTGTGAATACATAAAAGTAGGTAGCTATCTGGTATTTATGAATCTTATAATTAAGTCAAAGTTACAAACCTGACTAATTGGTCAACTATCTTAGGGTATAGTGAAAGAGTTGTTTATTGCAATGTTTTTTTTAGATTGGCATGTTTATTATTTAAATAATGAATATTTAACAAAAGAATAGTGTGTGGGTGATGATACTTGGAAGTCCTTGATAATAAGGGTTTTGAAGGATGTAAGTGAAAAGAAATAAAGATAAATTAAGCGCAAGAATCGTTTTCTAATATAAATTATTTAATGATAATTATTGCTAAATTGTTCGTATTTAGTTAGGATACCTGTCAATAATTAAATGCTAACAATTATCATTAACATTTCTATTTATATATCAAGTTTGGCATCATCAAGCCTTCCTTATTATTTAACACAAACGTAATTATTTAATACAAACGTAGTGATAAAAAATAGTTATGAAAACCGATTATCAACTATTAATAAAAGTAGTTTTCACAAATCAGTAGCCTTCAAAAACAAGTAATTTTCATTCCTAATCATAGAAAAAGCGAGTAAATGCGTTATGCGTGAAGTAAAGTTGTCAAAACTATCTAGTCCATTGACCGTATTATCGATGGGTGTTGCCGCAGTATTGTGGTCGCAGGCGGCGAGTGCAGCTACTGTAGAAGATATGCCAAGTACCACGCTACAGACCATTACAGTGACTGCCAACAGTTCTGTACGTGATGGTATGCAATCGGATTCTATTGACTCAGCTCAGTATATACCTGCAGGGCAAGCGAGTCTTTTAAATGACTTTTTAGACGGTGTGCCAGGCGCTTCAGTAGGCGGTACATCAGCTATGAACCAACGTGTTCGTGTTCGCGGCTTTGATGATACGAATTTAAAAGTGACCGTTGATGGTGCCCGTCAAGAAGGCTATGCGTTCCACCATTCTGGAGATTTGGTCATTGATCCAGACTTATTGAAGCGGTCTGAAGTTTCAGTTGGTAATAACTCAGTCACTTTAGGTAATGATGCGATTGGTGGTGCGGTGGCTTTTGAGACCGTTGATGCAGCAGATTTGCTTGATGTTGATCAAAAGATTGGTGCAAAAATCCATACAGGCTATGGCAGTAATAATGACGAGCTGTTAACCTCAGCGACCGTATTTGCTGCACCGACAGAAAATGTTGATTTATTAGCTTATTATGGCAAACGCTCATCCGACGCAGGTGAAGATGGTGATGGTCGTGATATTCAAACGTCAGACGGTGATACAGAAAGTATTTTGTTAAAAGCAGGTGCTTATTTAGGTAATGATCATCATGTGAGTGGTAGTTTTAGCCGTACAGAAAATGACGGTATGTATCCAGCCCGAGCGGATTTTCCATTGACTGATGAAAATGGCTGGAATCCAGTCATACCTTGGAAACAAAGCCGTGATACCTATACGCTAGAGTATGGCTACAACCCAACCAGTGACTTAGTTGATGTTAAAGCCAATATTTATCAAACTGAAACTTATCTCGATAGAGATAATAAAGGCATTGAAGTTGACTTGATCACCAAAGGTGGCAAAATCGAAAATACCAGCCTCATAGACAGTCAGTTGGGCTCGCATAAGCTGATTACTGGTGTGGAATATTACACAAAAGAGTCAGAGGTAACTCGTCTAGGTGTCCTTGGCGGAAATGACGAGGCAAAAAATACGTCTGTATATTTAGAAGACCAATGGCAAATGGGTAAATTAACGCTAACACCTGGTGTTCGTTATGATCATTACGAAGCACCACAAGATGTGGCAAATGGTGAAACGTACGACAATGTTGTGGGTGCTTTTGCCGCCAGTTATCAAGTGTTGCCAAGCACCAATATATTTGCAAGTTATACCCAGTTGTTCAATGGTCCTGACTTACAGGAAGCCATCCGTAATACAGATGGTGAAGATAAATATATTTCTTCTGATTTAGAGCCCGAAACTGGTAGTAATGCCGAAGTTGGTGTATCCACTATTTTCCGTGGCTTGACCACTGAAAACGATTCGTTACAGCTTTCTGGTAAGTATTTCGTGACAGATTTGGAAAACTGGATTACGTACGAGAGCGGTATCGATTGTAATACAGGACTGGCCTCTGATACTGGCACATGCGCAGGCTCATTTAATGCAGATGAAGATTATGAAGTCAAAGGGGTAGAGCTCTCAGCTGATTACCGTACCAGTAACTTCAATATGGGCTTGAGCTATGCACGAGCGCGTAGCGAAGGTAAAGAGACTGGCTATAGTTTGTCTCAAGGCACTGGTGATGAAAATGACTCTGGTGATAAGTACATGGTTAACCTGGGATATGCACCAACTGATACGCTTGATTTAGGCTGGCGTAGTACGTATGTGACTTCTATCAACCCTAATACAGGTGATGATACAGATCAAGAAAAAGAAGGCTATGACGTACATGATATATTCATGACCTACAAGCCTCAGCAGTTAGCGGGCGTGAAAGCGACCCTAGGTGTGTACAATATGTTTGATGAAACGTACGCAAATCACTCATCACGCTACTCAGCCGATTCGGACTATACTGATTATGCGATGGGAAGAAATGTGAAAGCTTCTTTAACTTATCAGTTTTAATATATAAATAATTGGCATTTGATAGATAGGGCGTGTTGAGTATTCAGCACGCCCTAAGCGTAGGTAACTTCTAAAGCAAGTTAACCTTACCAGTTGTACCCAACAGTAAATCGAAAATCAGGTACCGTCAGTGACTTCCTAAGTCGCTACAGACTGACCTTCCCTCCTTAGAAGTCCTAAATTTGTAGTCAACGTTTTTGTATTCAATTTATCATTTTTTGACTATACATTATTAATTTAATGTTAATGATAATAATTATTATTAATATTTGCATTAACATTTCTGTTTTGCTAAAGTGTGTTTTGTTTATTACAGAACTATTAACAGCTTTTTGTATTACCTCTCTTTGGAGGTTTTATTGTGATTACTATTTAAATGAGTTGGCTTTTGCCAGTCGCAGTATCACCAAACCTTTAACCGTATGCAGTAGATACTTTTACTAGTCTTTCATCTATCGATATTTAAGCCTTTTGGCTATGTTTTAGTCCCGTTTTCATCATACATATACTGGATAACAAGTTTGTCTTGCTTGGCAGTCGTGTGCCTATTTGTATGTATCAACTTATATATGCTTACGATGTGGATGCCACATCAAAAATGACTAAAATTGTTCGAGATTGAAAGATTCTATTGAGATCAAATGCTTCAAGGAACATTATTCATGTCAAAACTCTCAAATATTTCGCCTCAGCAGCACCTTAATGCTCCAAAAACCTCACAACCTTTAGCGACCGGCAAAGTTTTGCTAAGCATCGCTATCGCCTCTATTCTTAGCAGCACCGCTTTTGCTGCTGAGGGTGATGAGGTAGCTGTGCATGAGGCGACTGACCAAGAAGCAGTACCTACAGCGACACTTGATACTATTGTGGTGCGAGCGGCAAGAGAGGAGCTAGAGCAGGCGGCAGGACTGTCCGTTATTAGTGAAGAAGCCATCGAAAAATCATCCGTTTCTAATGATATTTCAGAAATTGTACGTAAGATGCCAGGTGTGAACCTGTCAGGGTCATCGACGTCAGGTCAACGTGGTAACCAACGTCAGATTGATTTGCGTGGTATGGGTCCGAACAACACGCTTATCTTAATCGATGGCCGTCCAGTTACCTCGCGTAATTCCTCACGACCTAGCCGTGGTGGTGAGCAAGACACGCGTGGTGATTCGCAATGGGTACCACCAAGTGCAATTGAGAGTATCGAAGTATTGCGTGGTCCTGCTGCTGCTCGTTATGGCTCAGGTAGTATGGGCGGTGTGGTAAACATCATCACTAAGCGCCCGACTGATACAGAGTTTTCTGTGACTGGGCACTACGAGGCACCAGAGAGCGACTTAGAAGGCAGTAGCTGGCGTACCAATGTCAATATGGCAGGCGCTTTGACTGACAAGCTGTCCTCACGTACCACTCTAGGCTATCACGATAGTGAAGCAGATGATCCGTATATTAATGCAGCTGAAGCACTAGATGATTCAGTAGCAGCAGGTACTGAAGGGGTTGAAAATATCGATGCGCGCCAAGTGTTTGAATACGCGATGGATGCGATGAATACGGTCGGTTTTGAGGTCAATTATAGCCGTCAAGAAAACCGATGGGCGGGTGACTCATTATTCCAGTCAGTGAATGAAACGTTGATAGACGAACTAGACGGTGAAACAACCAGCAAAATGCAACGCTACGGCGCGGCGATTACCCATCGCGGTGAGTATGATAATGCTAGTAGCAATAGCTTTGTGGAGTACACTCGGACAATTAATGAGCGTTTGGGTGAAGGTAGTGCGGGTGGTGGTGAAGGTCAGATTGTCATACCTGACGACGGCGAGGATTTTGAATGGGTAGAGGCAACCTACGATACGCTCAATGCCAAATCAGAGTGGGATATCTATTTTGACCGTCATACTTTAACGGCTGGTGCTGAGTTCCGCGGCGAGAGGTTAGACAACCCTGTGGTATCTGATATGACATTTGATGATGGTTTTGAGTTTGGTGATGTGGAGACTGACCCTGACAAGCGCGACCCGACCTCAGATGCTTACCTCATCGGTGCTTATTTAGAAGATAACTATGAGATCACGCCTGATTGGTATGTCACGCCAGGTCTACGCTTCGATTATCATAGCGAAGCTGGCAGTAACTGGTCGCCGAGTATCAATACCACTTGGCACTTTAGCCCTGATTGGTCAGTGAAGGCAGGTGTCAGTCGTGCATTTAAAGCGCCATCGCTGTACCAGCTTGACCCAAACTATATTTACTACACTCGTGGAAATGGCTGTCCATCTTGGGTACCTCTTGATGAAAGAGGTTGTCAAGTCTTAGGTAATCCTGACCTAGAAAATGAAACCTCTTGGAACAAAGAGCTGACCTTTACTTATGATGATGGCACTGGGCTGAATGCAGGCTTGACTTATTACCATAATGCCTATGATAACCGCATTGGTGCTGGTACGGATCGTGTGGCGGTAGATACAGCGACGAACCGTTCTATCTTTCAATGGGACAATCAAGGTGAAGCAATTGTCGAAGGTTTAGAAGGTTTTGTACAAGTACCAGTCACTGACGATGTAAGATGGTCTTCTAATATCACTGGCAACATCCGCTCAGAGCGTAAAGACAATGGCGAGCCATTATCACTCATTCCTAAGTTCACTGTGAACACGGGTGTCGATTGGGACATTACGCCTCAGTGGAATGCCGGTTTTGATGTGAGCTACTATGGCACGATTGAAGCCCCTACGATTTCAGCTACAACGGGAGATGACAGTGATGATCCGTTGCTTGATCGCGAGCCGTATGCCATTGCTAATGTCAGCACTCGCTATGATCTGACTAAGGATATAACCGTTGGTGCTGGTGTCAAAAACTTATTTGATACGGGTGTTTATCGTGAAGGTACTGCTACGAATGCTGGTGCACGTACGTTTAATGAGCCGGGTCGTACTTATGTGTTCGACGTTAGCGTTGACTTTTAATAAGTAGCATTGACCTTTAATAAGTAAACACAAGGTTTGTTCGATTAGAAAAGGTCTGAGCTACTGGCTCAGACCTTTGTGCTGTCAGTAACTTTTTTAAATGGTCTTATCTAAGCAATCGTTTTTTAGTAGGCCTTTTAAAGAAGCTTTTTTAATTCTTTAACTTTCTAATTCTTTAAATTTTTAATCAATAACTATCACAATATAACAGCAGATTCATTTATGTCATTTAATATTCGCTATAGCTGTCTTTGGATTCACCGTTATACTGGGCTTGCTATGGCCGCGTTTTTAATTATCGCTGGTATTACTGGCACGCTATTGGCATTTCATGAGGAGTTGGATGATGTCTTCAATCATGAACTGGCTCAGGTTGATGTCCAAGAGACACCACAACTCCCTATTGCCACGCTTCATGATAAGGTGGAGAGTGCATATCCAGAACATACCTTTTCTAGTATGCCAACATCAATAGAGGCTGATCGGTCTGCGGTGTTTTCGGTAGATAGAGTCCGAGGTCCGGCTGCCAATAACCAGCCACAAGCACTGTTTCAAGAAGTGTATGTCCACCCTTATACGGGCGATATCATCGGTACTCGTGATAGAGATGAGTGGGCATGGCGCAATACCATGTGGAAAGTGTTTTGGCTACATCGTGACTTGTTACTTGATGATATTGGCAAGTTGATACTGGGTATTGTCTCGCTCGTTTGGACGATTAATTGCTTTATTGGCTTTTATTTGACTTTTCCTAGAGCTGCTAAAAAGAAAAAGACGCAGAAAAAACAATCCACTAAAAAACGCGCGTCATTTCTCAAGCGTTGGTTGCCAGCATGGAAAATTCGTACCAAGAGTAACCTGTTTAAACTCAATTATGATTTGCATCATGCTTTCGGGTTATGGCTTTGGGGTATTTTATTTGTCATCGCTTGGTCGAGTGTTGGTTTTAATTTACAGCAAGTCTATCGACCCGTGATGCAGGCAGTCGTTGGATTAGAAGGACGAGGCGAAAAACAAGAAAAGTCAAAAAAACCACCTGAGAAAATGAGAAAGTCACCTAGTGTCGAAGCTAGCACTGAAGCCACTGACATCAGTGCTCTGGGTACTGTTGATGTGGTCAATAAGGCCAATAGCATTGCTTATTTAAGTGAGCAGGCTGCCATCGCGGCTCAACGTCAGGGCATGAGCGTACAGCAGTTATTGGGTATACGTTGGATTGAGGATGACAGTCAATGGCAACTGCGCTTTAAGACGAATAAAGATATTGGCAAAAAAGGCGGTGCATCATCTATCACGGTCAATGCAAAAACCGGTAACGTTGAGCGTGTGAATTTTGGTTATCAAAACTCATCATTCGGTGGTAAAACAAACAATTGGTTAATGAGCTTGCACATGGGGCATATTAGCCACGGTATCGGTCATTTGTTGTATCAGATATTTTTAGCAGTATTAGGTTTGGTTGTGACGGTGTTGTCAGTGACGGGTGTTTATCTGTGGTGGAAAGGGCGTCAAAGTCGATTAAAGGCGCTGCAAAAAGGCAGGTGATATTGCCAAATTGGCTAGGGCATTCTATCAACTTAATTGCACAAATATTGTGTATGCTATCCAGACAGTAAAAATAAAGGAAGCAAACTTCTCACCTAGCATAACCCATTTATGCCATGTATTATTTTTATCATAGTTCTTTGTATAATCTACTGAAGCAATATCTTGAGTAAAGTCCATAGGAATAACGACTAATCTTAGCGCATATAAAGTTATTCCTAACCAAAAAAAGGTATTTGCTATGTCTTTATCTACAGCAGAAGACAGGCACAGACAAAAGCTCACGATTAAAAACAGTATCAATAGATTTTTATAGTTTATCCATCGATGATTTAATAGCATTTTATGCATCAAGAATTCCTTTTTTCGTCTGCAAAGTTCTGTATTTAAACCGCATCAACAATTACTGGACGGCCTTGATGGTTCAGTACGGTTACGTCGACGTTGTACAGCTCTTTCATCGTCTCTTGTGTGATGACGTCAACAGGCTGACCAACGGCCATCACTTGGCCTTCTTTCATCGTAACTACTGTATCAGCGAATTGAGCGGCTTGATTGATATCATGTAAGACGATGACCACGGTCTTTTGCTGACTGTGGCTAAGCTCACGCAGCTCACGCATCAAACGACCAGCATGGTACATATCTAAATTATTCAATGGCTCATCAAGCAATAAATACGGCGTATCTTGGCAAACAATCATCGCAATCAATACGCGCTGGCGTTGACCACCAGATAGCGTCGATAAAAAGCGATCGGCCAATAGTTCTAGCTCAAATCGCTCGATAATTTCTTGTACTTTTTGCTGATCGTTTGCTGTGGGTTGCCCCTGATGATATGGATAGCGTCCAAACATCAGCAGCTCATGTACGCGTAGTCGTCCTTGCACGTGGTTTTCTTGCCCGAGCATCGCGACGGTCTTGGACAAGGTCCGCGCATGACAGCTGACAATATCACGTTCCTCATTATCTACAGCGAAACTCACTTGTCCTGACTGTAACGGCTGCAAGCGTGCCATAACCGAAAATAAGGTGGATTTGCCAGCACCATTGGGACCTATCAAGGCAATGACTTGTGCACTTGGCAAGGACAACGTAATGTCATGCAGGATTTGCTGTTTGCCGATATGGTATGAGATATTATCTAATTTAATCATAGTGCTTCTTGTTTTTAGAGAGTGCTAATTTTGATTGTTAGCTGTTAGTTTGTATTATCATCGACGGCGACGTTGTGTCGTAAAAATTAATAATAAGAAGGCCAAGCCGCCCACCAATTCAATCACAACGGATAATACCCCCGCCATACCCAGTACTTGCTCAAAGACAGTTTGACCGAGTACCAAACAAATCATAGCAACCAAACTGACCAATATCAGCCGTTCACTGTGATACATGTGACGAGCGATACGATTGGTCAATGCACACACCAATAAGCCAAAGAAGGTCACAGGGCCAACCAACGCCGTAGCAGTAGCGACCAATATAGCGATAATGGTCAATAGTCCAAATGCGAGACGTTGGTAGTGAATACCAAGGTTAATGGCTTGGGATTTACCAAGCATCAGTACATCGCACTGATAGCGCCAGCGCCATACACATATCGCCGTGATAGCACAGATAAATACACTGATACCGAGTAACTGAGGGTTGACTGTATTAAACTGCGCGTAGCTAGCTGATTGTACGACGACAAAATCATCAGGGTTGATTAGTCTAGCAATCAATGTTGATAAGCTGCGAAATAACACACCAAAGATAACACCGACCAATATTAATCGAGTCAAATCTTGACTGCTCTTTGAAAATAGCAACTTAAATAATAATAATGACGCCCCAAACATCAGGACAATCTCTAGCGTGAATTTGGCAATAGGATCGAGACTGGTAAAGCTAATCGCACCTAAAAAGAAAACCAGTGAGCTCTGCAACAGAACATAGAGTGAATCAAACCCGAGTAGGGAAGGTGTTAGAATTGGATTGTGAGTCAACGTCTGAAACAGTAAGGTCGATACGCCAATCGCATAGCCAACCACCATCAGTGCTAGCAGTTTTTTACCGCGTAATGGTAGCGCAAAGTCCCAATAGCCATTGACATTGAGTGTCATAAATAAGGTCATTGAGATCAGTAGAATAATCGCTGCTATGGATTTTGGATGCGCAGCTACCCATGCCCAAAGCTTTGCCAACTGACTTTGGGTAGCAGCTGAATACTGACCGTCTGCTAAAGATGAGTTATCTATTGCTGTGCTGGTTTTGGTAGCAGCACCAGTCTTGGTAGAAGTAAGCTTAGTTGATGAGAACATGCAAAAATCCTATGGTGCCAAGCTTATCTAATAAGGCAAAAAATGAACGACGGTAAGTGAGTACTGAAAATTAATACATAGTTAGTGAACATAGTGTTACTGTTCAGCGGGAGCGCGTAACAGCAGCCATAAAAACAGTACCGTACCAACCACCCCAAATACTGTAGCGACCGGTACTTCAAATGGATAGCGGATAGAGCGACCAATGATATCGCAGAGTAGGACGGCCGAGGCACCGAGTAGCGCCACTGCTGGCAAGCTACGGCGTAACTTATCTCCCATCAGTCGGCTGACGATATTGGGAACGACCAAACCGATAAAAGGAATCATGCCAACGGTGACCACAACAACAGCACTCATCATTGCAACCATACCAACGCCAAGCCACGTAACTTGTCGTTTACTAATGCCTAGGTTCAGCGCGATATTGTCACCCAAGCCCACGATGGTCAGCTTATCAGCAATGATATAAGCCAACACGCAGAGACCTCCTGTCAGCCAAAGCAGCTCATACCGACCCGCTAGTACACCAGAAAAATCTCCAAACTGCCAAACGCTCAGCATCTGTAACGATTCAGTCTGATAAGCGATAAAGGTCGTTGCCGCCTCGATAATGCCACCAAAGACGATGCCGATCAGAGGAATCATCAAAAAGTCAGTCGGCGGAATCCGGTGAATGAGTAGCATAAACAGCATCATGCCAAACACCGCTGTGATGGTGGCCACGCCCATTTTAATAATGAGCGCACTGGCTGGAAACAGCAGACTAACTACTAACAGTCCGAGTGCTGCACTTTGAGTGGCGCCGACCATTGATGGCTCAACAAAGCGGTTTTTTAGCACCACTTGGATAATCATTCCTGCCACTGCCATCGAGACGCCAGTCAAGATAATCGCAATAGTACGGGGCAGTCGGCTAACTAAAAAAAGCGAGCTATCAGAGTTGGCACTGTGATTGATAAGGCTGTGTAACACACCAGACCACGAAAAATCTGCCACGCCAATAGATAAACTCAATAACACCAAAAGCCCCATAATAATGAGGCTGCCCGTGTTGATTAACCATGGTGGCATGGCGGCACGGCGATTTTTAACATTGAGACTGTTGCCAGTGCTTTTTTTCCAACTCGCTGATGCGGTTGGTAAAGAAGCACTGGTTTTAACGCTGGGCTGTGCACGATGTGAAAATAACGACATAACGGCTACTGGCATACAGATAAGGTATAAAAACGGTCATTAACGACAGTTTCTTGAATAATAACAGCGTTTACTTAGCGTTAGTAAAGGCATCTCTGATGGTTGTCAAATCTTGTATCCACTGATAATAGCCGCCAAATGCAAGGTAAGAGTCTGGGCTTAGATAGACCACTTGATCTTTTTTCCATGCGGTGGTTTGTGCGACTAATGGGTTGTCTAATACGGCTTTAGCACCGACACTGTCTTCGCCGATAGCCGCACTGCGATCAATCACAAATAACCAGTCTGGATTTGTCTTTTGTAAATATTCAAAAGAAATTGGCTGACCATGACGGCCTTCTTTGATTTGATCGTCAGCGATGGGGACGTTTACGACATTATGAATAAAGCCGTAGCGTGAGTCAGCACCATATGTCGACATTTTATTGCCATTGACCATGACCACTAGACCAGTACCGCTGTCTTTCGTGACGGCTTTGGTTTCTTCAATCAAACCATCGATGTCTTGTTGTAGCTTAGCAGCCTGTTCGCTTTTGCCAAATAATGCGCCTAAATCAGCCAAGCGTTGCTTGCTTGATTCATAGATATTGGCGGTATCGATAGACATGTCTAGTGTTGGTGCGATGTTAGACAGCTCATCGTATTTTTCGGCCATGCGTGAGCCAACTAAGATGGCTTGTGGCTGCATGGCGTTCAGGGCTTCAAGATCAGGCTCAAATACTGTACCCACAACTGTAGGCTCTGGCTGGTTTTTAGAATGAAGGTTATCTAGAGATGCTGTTGTAGTTGGGGCACCATCAATAGCCACATCGAGTGCTGCCAAATCTTGCATCAACGTCATGTCATATACCACGACAGGCGATGGATTTACTGCTAAATCAACATCTCCTTTTACGGTATTGATGGTGATAGTGCCAGTAGCATTGTCATCAGCAGTTTGGTTTTCAGTGGTGGTATCCGTTGTCTCAGTATCGTTAGATTCAGGCGAGCTACAGCCTGCCACACTGATACTAGTAACCAGTGCAGTTATCATAGCAGTCAGTAATGGGCGTTTAAAAAACGTAGACGAAGGATTAGAGAATAAGGAAGTAGCCATAAATAACTCGGTATGTTATTGGTTTGGGTATAAGGAAGATGAGTACCCGTATAAAAAATGAAATGAGCTTATCTAATATAAGATATATACCTGACAATGCTCGGCGGTGTTGCTTTGGCAGCTATTATTGCTGATCACTTGGTTTTACATTTACTGTATGGGTGTGTTTACATTTTTTTGTGTAAAATAGGTAATACTACTTTATAAGTAACCAAAGAATGGCAATGATAAGGCAATTGAGATTGATTATCAATACAAATGATAATGGTTTTTATTAACAAACTGAAGTTGGTTTGATATAATTGTTCGAATAAGGAAAATTATTGTAATTTAGTATTGATAATAATTATCGTTTACATTATTATCTACGCCATTCTATCTCCGTTAATTAATATTAGGGTGTTATGAGTTCAACGAATTTAGACGCGCCATCACCTAAATTGACTCTCGCGACTATCGCTATAGTTGTGGGATTGCATGCGCTGACGGCAGTCGCATTAGCGTCAGTCAAAACGCCTGAGATGAAAGTAGAACCAGAAAAGGTGACACCGCCTATCGAAATAGAGCTGGTTACGCCTCCGCCTCCGCCTGTGGAGATTGAAGAGGTAAATCTAAAAGAAGATCCAGAGCCAGTTAGAGAAGTTAAGACTAAGCCGAAAGCGAAACCAGTTGCTGCGCCTAAGCCTAAAGTTGTGAAGAAGAAACAACCAGTAGAGAAGCCGAAACCTGCCAAATTTACACCACCACCTGCGCCACAAAAAACTGCCCCTCAGAAAAACACTAAAACGCAAGTGGCTGATGATCAGCGCAAGCTTTTGGCGGCGAAAGCCGAACAAGCGAGAAGAGATGCATTATTAGCTGAACAACAGCGAGCACAAGCCGATGCCGATGCAAAAGCAGCACAGGTACAAGCTGCAGCAGACGCAAAGAGGGCTCAAGAAATAGCTGATGCTAAAGCGGCTGCTGATGCAGCTGCGGCACAAAAAGCAAAAGAAGCGGAAGCTGCGGCTGCGGCTGCTAACAATACACCGGTGCAATTTACTGCTAATAGTGCCAGCTGGGCATCTAAGCCAAACTTCGAATTTCCTAAACGTGCTGCATCTAGCGCTCGTCCAGGTGCGACTTTTAATGTTGTACTGAAAATGACCGTCAATAAACAAGGTGTTATTAGTAATGTGAGAGTGGCAAGGTCGTCAGAGAATAGAGCAGTTGATAATGCAGCTAAACGACAAGTCACATCTGGTAGATTTAAACCTTTTACTGAAAATGGTGTTCCAAGAGTAGGAAATGTCACATTTACTGTTTCTTATAAAGTGCCAAAGTAATACCAAGTTTTTTATAAATTGTGATATCAATATTAATAATTTTAAATAACATTGTCATAATGAAAGCAACTGTGCTATCTGCAATGATATCAAGTCATAACACAAAAGACGAAGGAGTCTGACATGGACTTTATGCAATACTGGCAATATAGTGACATGGTGACCAAAACCTTGTTCTTTTTACTATTCGCCTTATCCCTTATCTCTTGGGTGACGGGTATCATTCGTGTACTACAGAGCCGCAAGCTGGCTTCTACGGTTGCCGATGATTTGGCTCATCAAATTCAAGCCAAACAGACTGGATTGAGAGAAGTGGATGCGCCGACGCGTCGCGTCATAATCGAGCAGGCGTTACTCAAGCATATTGGTCGCTATCGTTTTTCTAGTGAGCGTGGACTGCCTATCCTTGGTACAACGGCAGCGATTGCACCATTTATCGGTCTGTTTGGTACGGTTTGGGGTATTTTTCATGCGCTGCATAGTATTGGTACAAGTGGACAAGCAGGACTAGGACAGGTGGCAGGACCTGTTGGCGAAGCACTTATCATGACAGGCTTGGGTATCGCTGTCGCTATTCCAGCGGTGGTCTTTTATAACCTTGCTATACGTATCAATCGCCGTGTGATGTATCACGCAAATGACAGAGCGCATGACTTACTGGCGGATGCTGCACACATAAATACGTCAACTATTAATAATGTGAGTAAGAAGACAGCCGCTGAGCCAGTCGCCGTATCAGTAACTCCAAGTAGCGCGCAAGCGAGTAAAACTGACAGATCATATCGCAATGCGTCTACCTCACAGCCGTAGAATACATAGTAAAATCGTGGCTGTTATCTCAACCAGATAGCTAGCAGCCAGCTTTATGGCAGTACGACTAAGCACACATAGCAAGTATATATTGAGAGTAATTATGGCATTTCAATTAGGTGATGATGACGTCCAAGGTATGAATGAGATGAACCTCATTCCGCTTATTGATGTCATGCTGGTTTTGATGATTATCTTTTTAGTGACTGCAACTGTACTTAATCCGACTGTACCGCTTAATTTGCCAGAGACAAGTGCACAAGTGAATGATCCACCACCAGAAGCTATTCAGATTAGTATTGATCAGGACGCGGGCATATTTTGGGACAGTGAGCCTCTCACAATAGAGCAGTTGGATGAGCGCCTGCAGCAGCAAGGTGCAGAAGGTAAGAACCCTTCTATTCAGCTACGTGCAGACAAAGAAAGCAAATACGACACCGTTGCACAAGTATTGGCATCGGCTAGTGAAGCAGGACTGACCAAGATAGCTTTTGTGAATGAGTAAAGCGTGTATATAGAAGGGATGACGTGTGTTAGATAGCCAACCATCATCAAGGTAGCTAGTATAATAATAAAATAAAAATAATAAAATCTTCTCCAGCCTCACTGAGTACTTAAACCTCAAATTAAGTACTCATTGGGGTTTTCTTTTTACCAATGATGTCTCAGTGGATGGTATCTGTGACCAAAAGGGCTATGTCCGAAAGGATAAGGTGATCGTAGATAATCCAAGTTCTGCTGGCGGATATAGTAGTAACGCCCTTGTGAATAAGCCTCTTCTAACTTTTCAATACCCTCGATCGGACAGACAGGTTGCCAGTCATAGCCTTCGCGGCCAAGCTTATAGGCAGTGAGTTCGGTACAGTAGTTTTCGAGTCCTTGCTGACGTCCTTGTTCCCACAGCACACGATTGGGTGTTGCTGCGCCTATGCTTGCACAGCTATTCGCATAATGACCAAAATAAGCACCTGAGCGACCAACGCTACCATCTGCACGGCCGATTTCTTCCCAATTACTGGTTTGGCATTGCTGTGGTGTGAGGCTTTGCGTGGTAGCACAGCCGGATAATGCCAGTAATGTGATACCCAGCAGAGATAGGGTGATACCGGGTTGGCTTGTGATTTTCTGAGCCAGTTTATTTGAAAAGTAAGCAGTCGATGAGTTTCGCTTAATAAGATAATTCATAATAAACCTGCGCGTGTTTAAAATTATGGTTTATCATAGCATTTTTTGCGGCTGACAATTTTTTGTATTTGTTTATCATATTTATTTTTGGTTGGTATAAGTGTTTGATATCTATATATATAGCGGTTTTGGTACAGTGTAGATGCTTCATTATACAGTGATTGTTATTTTATACTGCTTGATTTTTCTAGGTTTGTGCTCATTATAAGCAGCTATATATGATGTTATTCCAATAGCGGCATGTTTTTTAGTATCACTACTTTAGCCAAAAGGTTAGACGATCATGGGCATATTCATTGGTGTTGTCATTGTACTATTTGTATTAGGGAGTATGATGGCGCTCAAACCTAACGGTATTGATCAGCGTTTGGATAAGCTGCGTATGACTGCGCGTCGGCTACAACTTAACCCAAAATTAGTGGCCTGTCCTGACTGGATCAAGGGCAAAGATAATGAATATGGCCGCGGCATGATGGGTCAGTACTGCTTGGTGCTAGAAGATATGCAGTTGCCGCATACACGCTATCAAGTGATTGATGGACAATGGCGCCCGGATAGCAGTTTTGTTGATACGATTAAAAAAGATACTAAGCTTACTATTCCCAGTGCCATTCGTGCTCATCATAGTAATACGGATAGTGTGGTCAAAAAAACCAATTTCAGTTTGGATAAAACGCCACTAGATTTGCCAGTGAGTATTCAACCCTTTGTAAAAGGTTTATGGACTAAGGCAAACAGCATTATTATTTATTGGGAAGACATTGCTTATGTACGTCCGTTAAGTAATCCTGCGTACCATCATACGTTGATTGAAAGAGATCTATTAGCGCTCAAAGAGAATTTGGAAAAGTGGGCGTCAGAAATGCAGAAAAATAAGACAAGGTAGTAAATTATTTTTTGGTCACCATTAATAATCAATAAGCAAGTGCTTTTGATAAACTCATAGTCATTTTTAGTTGACAGTTTAATGGCTAGCAGTGTAACGTCTTTATAACTATATCTTTATTTTATGGTTATTATTTGTTTTATAACTATTTTTATGAGCATTTATTATTGAGGGTATACCTCAGTGTCATGGTTAAAAACTTAGTAAGCGCTAATACAATAATTCGCTGAGCGACTATAACCAATTATTATAAATTGCCATGCGGCTAAATTTATTTATACCTTTTAATTTATTTATACCTTTTAATTTACTTATATTTTTTAATTTACTTATATTATGGTGTCGTCAAATATGGCAAAAACCACAACCAAAAAAAGCCCCACATCTACTGCTGACAAATCAAAGGGCAAGTCTTTGGTGATTGTAGAATCACCAGCCAAAGCAAAAACGATTAATAAATACCTTGGTGATGACTTTGTTGTACGCTCAAGTATCGGTCACGTGCGTGATTTGCCAGTTGGTGCTAGTAAGAGCGCAAAAAAACCAGCAACGACCAAAAAAGATGAGACTTTAACGAAAGAAGAAAAAACTCAGCAAGCATTGGTCAGACGCATGGGCGTCGACCCAGAACATGACTGGGCGGCAGTCTATGAAGTGCTACCAAATAAAACCAAGGTAATCAAAGAGCTCA
The DNA here is from genome assembly GCF_052376215.1 of Psychrobacter sp. AOP7-B1-24. Taxonomy (NCBI): domain Bacteria; kingdom Pseudomonadati; phylum Pseudomonadota; class Gammaproteobacteria; order Moraxellales; family Moraxellaceae; genus Psychrobacter; species Psychrobacter sp. AOP7-B1-24. The sequence goes on along the minus strand of NZ_JBQSVL010000009.1, from coordinate 12,730 downwards.
AAGCCTTAGCCAAAGACGCTGACAAAATCTATCTCGCAACGGATATGGATAGAGAAGGGGAAGCGATTGCTTGGCATCTAAAAGAAGTGATTGGTGGTGCTAATAGTAAATATGAGCGTGTGGTATTCAATGAGATTACCAAATCTGCCATTCAAAATGCCTTTAAACAGCCTTCTAAGCTCGATATAGATCGGGTGAATGCTCAGCAAGCACGACGATTTTTGGATCGAGTGGTCGGTTTTATGGTGTCGCCTCTGCTGTGGCAAAAAGTTGCACGTGGTCTATCAGCAGGTCGCGTACAGTCGGTTGCTATGCGCTTGGTCGTAGAAAGAGAGCATGAGATTCGTGCCTTTATACCAGAAGAGTATTGGCAGATTCATGCAGACACGCATGTTGCGACTAGTAAAAAAGATGCTGAAAAGATCGGTATACGTCTAGAAGCGACCAAACAAGGTGGCAAAACGCTTAAGCTCGTCAATAAAGAGCAGACCGATAAAGTATTAGCAGTGTTAAACGCCAATGATTTTATCGTCAAAGAGCGCGAAGAGAAGCCCACACAGTCGCGTCCAAGTGCGCCATTTATTACCTCGACATTGCAACAAGCAGCCAGTACTCGATTGGGGTTTTCGGTTAAGAAAACCATGATATTGGCACAGCGGTTATATGAAGCAGGTCACATCACGTATATGCGTACCGATTCGACGTTTTTGTCGGGTGATGCGCTGGCTGCCGCTCGAGGTTATATCGAAGACAACTATGGTACAAAGTACGTGCCAGAAAAGCCAAATTTCTATGGTAATAAACAAGGCGCACAAGAAGCGCATGAGGCCGTTCGACCTTCTAACGTCAATATGAAGTCAATTCAGCTCAAAGGGGTTGAGCGTGACGCAATACGCCTGTATGAGCTGATTTGGCGTCAGTTTGTGGCCTGTCAGATGCTGCCAGCAAAATATCTGTCAGTAAATTTATTTGTAAGTGCTGATGATGTTGAGCTAAAAGCCCGTGGTCGTACCATGGTGTTTGATGGTTATACCAAAGTATTGCCACCAGCCAAGACCGACGATACGCTATTACCTGATGTTAAAAAAGGCGATAAATTAACGCTTGATAAGTTGGACCCGAGTCAGCACTTTACCAAGCCACCACCACGCTTCACCGAGGCGAGTTTGGTTAAAGAGCTTGAGAAAAAAGGCATCGGCCGTCCATCGACGTACGCGTCTATCATCTCAACCATTCAAGATCGTGGTTATGTAAAGCTTGAAAACAAACGTTTGTTTGCCGAAAAAATGGGTGATATCGTTACTGATAGGCTAACGGCAAGCTTTCCAGATTTGATGGATTACACGTTTACCGCTGCGTTAGAAGACAAGCTCGATCATGTTGCAGAAGGTGATAAAGACTGGAAAGATGTGCTTGATAACTTCTATGGTGAGTTCAAAACCACGCTTGAGCGTGCCAAAGAAAAAGACGGCATGCGTCCCAATGATCCAACGGATGTACCTGACGTTCATTGCGATCTGTGCGGTCGTCCGATGCAATTGCGTACCGGTTCAACAGGTGTGTTCTTAGGTTGTACAGGTTATAACTTACCACCAAAAGAGCGCTGCAAAGGCACCAAAAACTTAATGCCAGTTGAGGCTTTTGCCAACCTTGATGATGCAGAAGGTGATGACGAAGCAGCAGAAGTTAAAGATTTGATGGAGAAAAAACGCTGTCCGAAATGTGGTACAGCGATGAATGGCTATATCGTCGATGGTGGTCTCAAATTACATATCTGTGGTAACAATCCTGATTGTGATGGTTATGTCTTAGAAGAGGGTAAATTCGAGGTACCGGGTTCAGATGCACCAACCATCGACTGCAATAAATGTGATGGGCAAATGGAGCTCAAGACGGGACGTTTCGGTCCTTATTTTGCCTGTCAAAAATGTGACAATACACGTAAAGTATTAAAAACAGGAGAAGCCGCACCGCCGCGTATGGATCCTATTCATTTGCCAGAGCTAAAGTCAACCAAGCATGATGATTATTTCATCTTGCGTGAAGGGGCTGCTGGGATGTTCTTGGCAGCGTCTAAGTTCCCGAAAGTACGTGAAACACGGGCACCGAAACTGGCTGAGCTAAGAGATATCAAGGATAAGATGGAAGACAAGTTCCAGTATCTGTTTGAAGGACCAGACGAAGATCCTGACGGCAATGCAACGATATTGCGCTGGTCACGTAAGAAAAAAGAGCAATATATCGGCTCTGAGAAAAACGGTAAAGCCACGCGTTGGGGTGTTTACTGGCGCAAAGGCGAGTGGGTAGAGGAGTAAAATCTCTTTTATCTTTGTCATAAATAGTGTTAAGCCATAAAAAAACCTCTTAGATTATCTAAGAGGTTTTTTTATGCTATCAATCTTATTTAGCTTTAATCTTATTTAGCTTTAATCGCATTTAGCTTCAATAACATTCGGCCCAAGTAACATTTAGCTTTAAATGTCATTAGTGTGCTATTACATCGTTTCGATGATACCGCAAGCGACGCGGTCACCAGCATTACCTGATGGTTGACTGGTATAGTCATCGACACCACCATGTACGATAAACGCTAAATGGTTCACACTGTACTTACCAGCCTCTGTTGCAGAGATTTTCTTATTAACATAGTTAATAGTCGCGACACCATTGTCATTGGCCGTTAGGTTGGGTAAGTCACCTGCATGCCCATTCATATCGTTTGGGCTAGAGTGAGGCTTATTGTCTGGATTAAAGTGACCACCAGCCGCTTTACCCATGTCAGCACAGCTACCTGTCTCATGGATGTGTAGCGCCACTGTTTGTCCTGGTTGTAGGTTCATCAGCTTGCCATAAACTTGCACACCTTCATCGACTGGGCGCAAGAATACTTGTCCGACTTCTTTTTTATCACTACCAACGGTATAAATCGTTGATTTTAGGGTAGGTTGGTTTAACGGATTACCTGTTTGCATCTGACCTTCTACGGTTTGACAGCCAGTCATTGCTAGTACTGAACCACATAGTAGGGTACTTGCTAGTAATGTCTTACTCATTATTATCTCCATTTATATTTGATTGTTATGGTAAATTTATTTTTAGGTGTTAGGGGCTGTTTAACATCAGATTTAGTATAGCTAAGCGTTGAAATAGTTATTCACTAGAAGCGCAACAATCAGTTAATAAATGTAAGTAACGTATATCGTTCAGCCTTTAGTATTGACTAATTATGCCGCATGCAATACGAGTGTTAGTCTTTTCTAAAGACAAATCCTTATCGTCAACTGGAATGGGATAAACAACAAAAGCTTGCTGATACACACTGTTTGATCGATATTTTTTATGAGAGATATCCGTTGTTATATAGTCAACTTTGGCGATGCCTTGCCTATTAACCTTGATCACTGACGGAGAGCTGAAAGAGAGTCTTGAATGTGATAGTGGTGCAGATGTAGAGTTTAGATAGCCGCCAGCTACTTTACCACGGTTGATACAAGCACCAGACATATAGATATTAATGTTCAATAATGAGTCGGATGGTAAGTTGGTCAATGTGCCATATACTTGAATGCCACTATCGACGCGGCGCAAATAAATTTGCCCAGCATCTTGATTTTTATACGTGGTTTTAAGGTTAGCCGTCATAAATGGTTTGCTTGATTTGATATAACTGAGAGGGCTTTCACAACCAGCCATAATCAATACAAAAACGCAAAGAGGTACAGATATCATTTTTCTCATTATCCATCCGGTAATATTGTTTTAACGGTTTTTTGATGTAGCTGTAATTATCTTATATCATTTAGAACTATTGTTTATATTTTTTTAATAAGTTAAGGGGTATCATAAATTATATCAATGTGCTAATTGATGACACGCCCTAGGGGGTTACGGATTGAATATTCAATAGACCTTAAAGGATTTGAAATAGAAATAATCGCTTAAATAAAAAAGCCGCCCATCATACGATGAGCGGCTTTTTAGAGCTTGTCAGATTAAGCTAATAATATAACTATTTATTAACTGTGCAATGCTTTACCTTTGGTTTTATCCACTGTTACTTTGGCAGGCTTAAGTGGTTTTGGCATACTAACCAACGCAACTTTTAATATCTCTTCAATCGTGGCGACTGGCTGAATAGTTAGGCCTTCTTTCACGTTATCAGGGATATCAGCCAAGTCACGCTCGTTGGTTGCAGGAATCAATACATGCTTGATACCGCCGCGATGTGCCGCAAGCAACTTCTCTTTTAGACCACCGATACGTAGGATCTTACCACGCAAGGTAATTTCACCTGTCATCGCGATATCTGGGCGAATGGCAATACCAGTCAATGCAGATACTAGTGCTGTCGTCAGTGCGCCACCAGCAGAGGGGCCGTCTTTTGGCGTGGCTCCTTCTGGCATATGTACGTGGATATCAGTCGTTTTAAACGTTTCGTAATCGATGCCTAAGCTATCACCACGTGCACGAACCACGCTCATGGCCGCACGAATTGACTCTTTCATCACATCGCCAAGTGAGCCTGTGAAGCTCAGTTCGCCTTTGCCTTTCATGGCGACTGCTTCGATGGTCAATAATTCACCACCAACCTGTGTCCACGCAAGGCCAGTGATACGGCCAATCTCCGGCTCTTCTTCTGCCAGACCATAATCGTACTGATGGACTCCTAGATAGTCATTGATGTTTTTATCATCGACTACTACCAGTTCACGATTTGCCTTTTTCGGTGTGCGCGCACCATGTGTTTCGACGGAACCGCGAACCACTTTACGGCAGATTTTGTTGACTTCGCGTTCAAGATTACGAACGCCAGCTTCACGTGTGTAGCTACGTACAATGCTGTGTAATGCTGCTTCTACAATTTCAATCTCGCCGTCTTTGAGACCGTTATTTTTAATCGCTTTTGGCACGAGATACTTCTGCGCGATATTAACTTTTTCTTCTTCGGTATAACCAGGCAGACGAATGACTTCCATACGGTCAAGCAGTGCCGCTGGTATATCCATGCTATTGGCAGTACAGATAAACATCACTTGCGATAAGTCTAAGTCCATATCTAAATAATGGTCGTTAAACGTATCGTTCTGTGAAGGATCCAATACTTCAAGCAATGCTGATGCTGGATCGCCGCGGAAGTCTTGCGCCATCTTATCGATTTCATCCAATAAGAACAGCGGGTTTTTGACTTCCACTTTGGCCAATGATTGGACGATTTTACCCGGCATCGCACCAATATAAGTACGGCGATGACCACGTATCTCAGCTTCGTCACGCACACCGCCCAGCGCCATACGTACGAACTTACGACCAGTCGCTCGGGCAATTGACTCACCCAATGAGGTTTTACCCACACCTGGAGGGCCGACGAGACATAGAATAGGGCCGCGCAGTTTTTTCACCCGTGATTGAACGGCTAAGTACTCTAAGATGCGATCTTTCACATCTTGCAGACCGTAATGGTCTTCGTCTAATACAGTTTTGGCTTTATCTAAATTGATAGAGACTTTGGTCGTCGCATTCCATGGCGTGTCCAAAATCCATTCAATATAGTTGCGAACCACTGATGATTCACTTGATGCAGGTGGCATCATTTTGAGTTTCTTAAACTCTTGCTCTGCTTTTTTGCGCACATCGTCTGGTAGGTCAGCCTTTTCTAGGCGTTGTTCCAGCTCTGCCACATCGTCATCACCATCGAACATGCCGTCATTCATATCTGACAGCTCATTCTTAATGGCTTTCATTTTTTCATTTAGGAAGTATTCGCGCTGATTATCTTCCATTTGCTGACGGACCGCTTCTTGGATGTCTTGTTCGATATTTTGTTCAGCGCTTTGTTTGACCAAATATTCAGTCAAGGTATTGATGTGTGTTTTGATGTCGTCTTGTTCTAGGAATGACTGCTTGATGTCAAGATCCATCGACACACGGGTTGAGATAAAGTAGATCAATTCAAGTAAGTCATCGATACGTTTTGCCACACGCGTTAGCTCACGCGCATTACGTAGGCGTGCATCGGCATAACTTTCAAATAGCGTGGTTAGTGCTTGAATAGTGTTCTTTTGCTGACTTTCATCCATACTCATATCGAGATCAGTACGCTCAAAACGAGCCATCAATAAATCATCATGGTTTTCGATGTTATCAACGCGCGCACGATACTGACCTTCGATCAATACTTTAATGCAGTTCTCATCGCTGTCATGCGGCATGGTGCTGACGATGCGGCAAACAGTACCATATTGATATAAGTTGTCGTGATCAATATCTTCAGTTAGCGAGTCTTTTTGCGCGACTACCAGCACTTTATTGCCGTACTCGGCCTGTGCTAGCTCTACCGCTTTCACCGATGGCGCACGTCCTACAAACAATGCAATCTGCATGTGTGGATAAACGACGACGTCGCGTAATGCTAGCAGTGGCAAGTAGCTTTCGTCTTCATTGTCTTTGACAACGTTAGACGTGGTGTCTAACTCATCAGTAGATGAGCTCTCTGACTCATTGCTTGCGTCAGTATCAGTATTAAGGGCAGATGATACATCGATGTCGATGTTGTCTTTATCAATATTATGTTCACTCATATATTTTTCCTCGTTCCCCAGACTTGTAAAGTCAAGTTCGTGGTTCATTGTTAGATAAATGGTGCTCACAGATAAAATTGCAAGGCTTTTTGAGCAAGTCAGATGCTTATCTTGATTAAATAGCCATATCTGTATAGATATTGCGATGGATACGGCTGTTTATTTCGTGAAAATTTTTATAAAAAACCGTTGAAAAATAAGGGTTTTTAGGCACCTATATATAGATATCTATGATATCTAGTCGGTTATGAACATGGGTTTTATAGGTAAAATAAGGTAAACTATCGCGCGTCTTAAACAGTGGTTATTCAGAATAAAGCCTCTTCAAGACGAAGGCGATATCCATACATCATGAAATATTAATCGGTTTAAATTAGACCAAAGAAAACAGAATACGAGGCACACATGACAATCAATGCAGTATTACTGGCGGTAGTGATCATGCTAGGCCTGTCACTTGCAAGGGTACACGTGGTGCTCAGTTTATTAATCGGTGCACTGGCTGGTGGATTAATAGCCGGTCTCGGTATCACTGAGACTTTAGAGGCTTTTCAAGAAGGTATTCGTAATGGCGCACAAATCGCGCTGTCATACGCGTTACTGGGTGCGTTTGCAGTCGCGATTGCGCATTCAGGCTTGCCACAGTCGTTGGCAGGATCGGTCATCAAGCGTATTGATGCGGGCGGCACCAGTGGCATGATTAAGTACATGCTGTTTGCAGGCTTAATCACCATGAGCTGCTTTAGCCAAAACTTAATTCCTATTCATATCGCCTTTATTCCTCTACTAGTACCGCCATTGCTACTAGCGTTTAATCGTATGAAAATTGATAGACGTCTCATTGCTTGTTTGATTACGTTTGGGCTTGTTACTACTTATATGTTTATTCCGTATGGGTTTGGTGATATTTACCTGAATGAAATCATGCTGAAAAACGTCGGTGAGGCGGGCATTGACGTGAGTAATATCTCGGTCACTCATGCCATGGCGATACCAGCGTTGGGTATGTTTGTTGGCTTATTGACGGCTGTGTTTATTAGCTACCGTAAGCCGCGTGAGTATCAACAAGTTGCGATAGACAAAGAGGCACATGATGCCGCTATAGAAAATGATGCATTGAGCAAAACCGCCGCTAGTGCGCAAACCCAAAGTACAGCAAAAACAATGGTGGCATTGGCTGCTATTGTGACCGCTTTTGTCGTACAGCTATACACAGAATCGTTATTGCTAGGTTCGATGTTTGGTTTTGCTGTGTTTATGGCAACAGGCGTGGTCAAGTGGCGTGATGCTGATACTGTGTTTAATGACGGTATCAAGCTAATGGCGATGATTGGCTTTATCATGATTACTGCGCAGGGCTTCGCTGAGGTAATGAAAGCCACTGATCAGATTCAGCCATTGGTTGATGGTGCGGCGTCACTGTTCGCTGGTAATAAAGCGATGGCTGCATTTATCATGCTATTGGTTGGCTTGATTGTGACCATGGGTATTGGCTCGTCATTTTCGACCATTCCTATTTTGGCCGCGATTTATGTACCACTATGTATCTCTTTAGGATTTTCGCCATTGGCAACTGTGGCGATTATCGGTACGGCTGGCGCGCTAGGTGATGCGGGTTCTCCTGCGTCAGACTCGACTCTTGGGCCGACGTCTGGTTTGAATATCGATGGACAGCATGACCATATCAAAGACAGTGTGGTGCCGACCTTTATTCACTACAATATTCCGTTATTGATATTTGGTTGGATAGCCGCGATGGTGTTGTAGACGTACAGAGTATGGTTTGTAAATAACAGCAGATAAAACAAAACAAGACTTAGAAGTAAGTCTTGTTTTTTTTGAATAAGAGATACCGAAGGTAAGCGTTACTACGAAAGCATAGGCGCTTCTTTATGGACTAAACCATTCTTCATCTCTGTTATGGTTTTAAGTAAAAGGTAGAAGAAAAATAGCTGAAAAATGGGATCATATATATGATCTAACGCTAAATTACCACGCATATAGTCTAGGGCTGATAAAATGAATAAAGCCATGAGTATCCCTGAGAAAATATAAGATACAAGGATAAGGATACGTGAGAATGGTCTGTCGTTGCGCTGTTTTGTCCGTTTGGTTTCTATATAGCTCATGAGTGCGAAAGTATAGAATCCCGCTAGAGTGAAGCCAAAGCTCCTAAGTTCGGCAAGCTCAAAACCATTATAGTCATATATATAAGCAACAGGCGTTAGCAGAAACATTATTACCCAAAGGTAAAAAATAACCTTGAGTGAAGCTGGTGATATAAATCCTTTTTTCGTTTTGCTCTTCATGACGGACGATACCTATTCGGTAATGATAACTATTTTCAATAATTATAGTTCATAGGTCATTTATAAACAATAGTTTGATAAAAAATAAGTATTTATCCGTTAAAGCATTCTGTTATTGATATTTGGTTGGATTGTGATGATATTTTAGGGTGAATGGTGTTTTTAATTAGTATAAAACTTTTTATCCTCATAACTATGGTTGACGGAATACACAACGTAAAAAAAATAAGCAAGCCTGGCAAAAGCAAATAACCAAAAACAGTAGAAATGATAAAAAGCTCCACGCAATCATCCAGCCAAGTGGCGCTGGTGCATGTATAACCATCATACCGAAGAAAAGTAAAAAGAACGTAGTAACAATCAGCATGGTAAAAAACTTCCACTGGCTCCGCATATATACATCGATAGTCACTAGAAAGCTTAAATGAAAAAGCATTGCAACCACCAATGTGACAACGAGCCCCATAGCATATGCATGCGGCTCAGGCGCATCAAGCATCTCTAGCGCATAAGGGTGTGGCCCAAAACCTGAAGTAATAATAAGACCGACAAAAAAAGCCCATACACTAGCGAAAACTATTCGTAGCGGTTTTGAGCGAAAGTAGCTAACGACTGTCTTCATAGGTGTGTTTTTTGCGCTCATGTGTCATACCTGATAATTATACTCTTGTTATTTTATTATAAATGCTACTCATCAAAATCTCTCAACTCACTATTCAAACTACTCAAAAACTCATCACTTTGCGCCAGCAGTTTATTTAGACGTTCTTCATTGATTAGCCGTGTCATCTCCTCAGAGCTAAACGGCTGCTCTTGACTGTAGTAACGTCGCTCTCTAGCGTCCTCGTTGCCTAACGTTTGCAGATACTCATCCACACTATCTGCACTGGAATCAGCAGCGCTAGAGTCTTCTTTTTTAAATTGTTTATCATCTTTCATTAAAACCACCTTATGCCGCTTGGCGTGATTAAGCCATCTAATGGCACATCCCACGGTTGACGCGCTAACTGCTCAACCACTTGAAAATCATAACACCAGCCTATTTTTAATGGTTTTTTCGCCCCTGACCGATAGACTTTACTTAATGTCGTATCATAAAAGCCGCCACCCATACCCATACGGTTGCCGTGTGTATCGACTGCCACCAGCGGACAGATAATGACATCCAATTCTCGCGCCCAAAGTAGCCGGCGATGATGGTTTTGCTTCATACCTAACCGATGGATACGTGTTGGTACGTTAAGTAGCTTTGAATGATAGATAGGGACAAAACGCAGCCGTTTATCCTCAAAGCCATTGTTAGCATGACCAAGTGAACCGACCACGGGTAGATAAGAAAAATAGCCTAAGCGTTGACACCACTCTAAAATTGGCTGAGTGGGTAATTCGCCAAACCCATCATAATATAGGCCAATACGTGCGTTTTTTGGCAATCGCTGTTGTAACTTAGTTAGATACAGGCTTGCCGCTTGTCCCATATTTCTGCGTGTACTGTCAGTTAACTGCCGACGCTGGCGAGTAAAGTATCGTCTGGGTGGGTTGCTAATTTCTGATTCCTCTGACATTGAGCTTTTTGGTTCAGGATGCATAGTTATATTATCCAATGAGATATTGATGCTGACTGCTGATGTTAGATATTGGCAATGATTATTTGTGAATATTCAACTGGTCTTAGTCATGCTATTATAATGCCACTTTATATCGTATATTCTTTTAAGTGTAGCAGGTGTTACACTTTTTACGGCTCAGCCATACAACAACAAACCAGAAAAGAGGGTAGTTATGTCGACACAGAATCAGGCAACTCGTACCGAAAAAGATACTATGGGAAATGTGGAAGTCCCAGCTGATGCATATTGGGGTGCGCAAACACAGCGTAGCCGTCAAAACTTCAAAATCGGTGGTGAAACATTACCACGTCCAATGATCGAAGCGATGGCATTGGTCAAAAAAGCCGCTGCCATTACCAATGCAAGCCTAGAGCGTATCGAAGGCGACAAGCGTGATCTAATCGTACAAGCCGCTGACGAAATCATCAATGGCGGTCTAACTGATCAATTCCCGTTGGTCGTATGGCAGACAGGTTCTGGCACACAGTCAAACATGAACATGAATGAAGTGCTTGCCAACCGTGCCAACGAAATCGCTGGTTCTGAGCGTGGCAGCTACACGCCAATTCACCCAAATGACCATGTAAACCATGCACAGTCTACCAACGACAGCTTCCCAACAGCGATTCGTGTGGCAGCAGCTCGTCAGATCAATAGCTTGTTAATTCCTGCGGTAACAGCACTACGCGATACGCTCGCTGCTAAAGCAAAAGAATTCGATAGCATCGTAAAAATCGGTCGTACGCATTTACAAGATGCTACTCCATTAACGTTAGGCCAAGAGTTCAGCGGCTATGTGAGCCAACTTGACCATGCATTGACTCGTATCGATAACGCGCTACAAGGCCTGTATGAGTTGCCATTAGGTGGTACTGCGGTTGGTACTGGTCTAAACGCCCACCCTGATTATGCAGTAAAAGCGGCTGAACAACTATCAACCCTGACTGATTTACCATTTGTCACCTCACCGAACAAGTTTGAAGCATTAGCCGCTCGTGATGCTGAAGTATTTGCCTCAGGCGCCCTAAAAACATTGGCTGCAAGCTTAAATAAAATTGCAAACGACGTACGTTGGTTGGCATCTGGCCCACGTTGTGGTTTGGGTGAATTGACGATTCCTGAAAACGAGCCAGGTTCTTCTATCATGCCAGGTAAAGTGAACCCAACTCAGTCAGAAGCAATGACCATGGTTGTGGCTCAAGTAATGGGTAACGATGTAACAATCAGCATGGCTGGCGCATCAGGCAACTTTGAGCTAAACGTGTATAAGCCAGTGATCGCATTTAACTTGTTACAGTCTATTAAATTACTTGGCGATGCTTGCAACAGCTTCAACGACAACTGTGCGGTTGGTATCGAGCCAGTAAAAGACAAAATTGATGATTTCTTGCATAACTCGTTGATGCTAGTGACGTCATTGAACCGTCATGTTGGTTATGAAAATGCAGCGAAAATCGCTAAGACGGCTTATAAAGAAAACAAAACATTGAAGCAAGTGGCGGTTGAGTTAGAATTGCTGACTGAAGCGCAGTTTGATGAGTGGGTTATTCCTGCTGATATGGTAAATCCTAAGTAAGCAGTAGATCAAGTAGTGACCTGCTACGGCGTTAGGCTTGCTTAATGTACGATAAGTACCATTTGCACTCGTCTTTCTGGTAGCAGTGTCATATTTGTTCCACTTAGAATTTAGAAATAGATAATAACCTAACTTGGAGTAGACAATGATTACCCATGTACCTGATATGACTTTTAAAACGCGTGTTCGTGATGACTCTATTGGAGGAGACAACCCGTTCACATGGTATGATCTAACCACAGATGAGTTATTTGCCAATAAAAAAGTGGTTGTGTTTTCTCTACCAGGCGCCTTTACGCCAACTTGTTCGACCAGCCATCTCCCTCGTTATGAAGCGCTTTATAATGAGTTTAAGGCATTAGGCATAGATGAAATAGTTTGCATTTCTGTCAATGATGCGTTCGTCATGTACCAATGGGGTCTAAAGCAAAACCGTGAAAACGTTTTCTTACTTCCTGATGGTAATGGTGAGTTCACTCGTAAAATGGGCATGCTTGTTGATAAGAGTAATGTTGGCTTTGGTATGCGCTCATGGCGTTATTCGATGGTTGTCGACAATAAAGAAGTTAAAAAAGTGTTTAAGGAAGCTGATTTTGGCGACAACTGTCCAATAGACCCATTTGAAGTATCAGATGCAGACACTATGTTAGAGTACCT